>JBILRK010000057.1:0-8154 GCA_044372705.1 Saprospira sp.
TAGGTGTACCATAAATCAAGCCGTCGACAAAGGTGCCTGCGCTATTGAAAATTGCCAGATATTCGCCACCATTAGTAAAAATTAGCAATTGGCAGCTGTCGGTAAAGCATTGACAGCTATTTGCATTCAAATCGAATACAGTGCCATTGCCTTGATGCAGTGGAGTATTGTTATTTCCAATAGTAAAAATTCCATCGGCAGGGATCGTAGTGCCCGCAGGGATAGTAATTGTCCAGTCGCCATCAGTCAAAACAAAACAACCAATATTAGCACCCGGAGGGCCTATCAACTCTATAAACTCAGCTGACAAAGGATTGGAAGCATTGCCGCAACCCGACCCATCACCAGAGACAAGACCACCACTGACATCTGTCAAAATTTCATTAATTCTGACAACTGGTGAACTACAGGACACAGGAGCTGTGCTGGCAGTTATGCTAACGGCTCCATTGTTAATCCCATTGCAAATAACATTATTGACAGCTGATATACTTACAGTTGGCGAAGGAGGGGCATTTGATATGCTAAATATAGCACTTTGCCCTGATACACAAAATCCATCAGATGCTGTAACCGTGTAGCTTGTACCTGCAGACATATTCAATATCTCGCCAGCACTTCCGACTGTAGGTCCTGAGGGAGTAAAAGTATATGTAAAGGAAGCATTAAAGTTTGATATTGTACTTAACCCAGGAGAAGAACAACTTGGTTGCACAATACTAATAGTAGGTGTTGACGGTAGAGGATTGCTTGTATTGAAAATAATCAAGATACCACCAGCAGCTCCGGCACCACCCTGACTATCTCCTCCACCTGCACCAGCACCACCAAAATTTAAACCCGGAGCATTACTACTTGCTCCACCTGCACCACCAAATGGTCCTGCTGCAGCTCCACCAGCTCCTCCATTTCCTCCACTTCCATTTGAGCCTGAACCGCCATTAGTGTTGGTAGAACCGCCCGAAGCAGTACCACCTAAACCGGCATTCCCTGTACTGCCTCCGGTACCAGATCCTCCTGTACCTCTCAGACCACCATTTGCTAAAAGATTTACCGGAATTCCACCTTGAGCTGTCCCAGTGAAAAAGCTATTTCCTCCATTTGTTCCGTTGCCACCACTTACACCATCCGACCCATTAGACCCGCCACAACCACCTGCACCAATGCTGTAGTTAAAAACTGATCCTGGAACTACGTTTAACGTTATACTTGAATAAGCACCTGCACCAGCACCCCCTCCACCACGAGTGTTAAACAAACCACCATTGCTACCACCTCCGCCACCGCCGCCACCGCCGCCAGCACCATAAACATGAATTGTTATAGAAGTGACATTGCAAGGCACTGTAAATAAACCACTAGTAGGTGAGGCATTACATGCCAGAGGTCCAGTCAAAGTAACATCTTGTGCTTTTGCAGTAAGACAAAGTATCAAAAATAATACAGTAAACAAAACATGAATTCTCATGATTCAAGTATTTTTGATTCTGAAATATGGTTTAATTCACTGCAAATATATTGTCTTCAAACTAATTATTTTTAGGCCAAGGCTTACATGTGGAAGATTTAACAGAATGCTAATTTTGTCATGGCAAAGTTTCGTTTTTATTAAGAAGATGTATTATACTTTCTAGTATCAGCTCAGTTTTGGTTGGCATGTCAATCCAATGAATATCTTTTTCTTTTTTCAGCCAGGTGACCTGTCTTTTGGCGTAATTGCGGCTATGTTGTTTAATTTTTTCAATGGCCTCTGCCCTACTCATTTTTCCATCAAAGAAATCAAAAAACTCTTGATAGCCTACTGTTTGTAGTGCATTGAGCTGCTTTTTAGGGTATAATTTAAGCGCTTCTGCTTCGAGGCCATCCGATAACATTGACTCTACTCTTCGATTTATTCTATCGTACAAGATTTCACGATTCCAATTCAAGGCAAATTTTAACACTTGAAAAGGTCTCTCATCCTTTTCCCTGCCCTGAAAGGAAGAAAAAGGCATCTTACTCACTCGGCAGACTTCCAAAGCCCTGATGATACGATGCGGGTTATTCAAATCGACCTTTGCATAATAATCTGGGTCAGATTTCAGTAGTTCTTCCTGCAATGGTACTATCCCCTCTTTGTCAAATTTATCTTTCAATTCCTGTCTGATGTTTTCTGGAATTTCGGGATAACTGTCCACGCCCTCGCAGACGACTCGCATAAAGAGTCCTGATCCCCCAACCATTATAGCCACTTTTTTGTTTTTGAAATAGGTATCAAGAAAATTTAAGACATCTTTTTCATAATCTCCAGCGCTGTAATGATGCTCAACAGAATGAGTATCAATAAAGTGATGTTTAGCTGCGGCTAATTCTTCGGGACTCGGTTTGGCAGTACCTATGTTCATTTCATGATAAAACTGCCTGGCATCGCAGGAAATAATTTCAGCTTCAAAATGTTTGGCAACTTCGATTGATAAAGCGGTTTTTCCACTTGCGGTTGGTCCGGCAATTACAATTAACAATGGCTTTTGTAAAGATTCCATGCTTAAAATTCTGATAGAATACAATTTAATCCATACTCAAATAGAATGCTTTTTTACATTTATCTGACATGTGACAAAGGACAAAATTAAGATTCAATATTGACAATGCCGTTTTTGAAACACAATAAAAAAAATTAGCACAGTTATCTTTGAAAACAGTCTAATGCTTAGCTTTGTGGAATAATATCAAGAATAAGGAGGAAAGATGAAAAAACTATATAGTGCGGAGGAGCCAGAAACTAGGTACTAGAGATTAGTTTTTTAGTAGCCAGTGATTTAGGTACTAGGTACTAGTGTAGGGGAAAGATTTATTTAGTGCGGAGGAGCCAGGTACAAGGTACTAGAGATTAGTTTTTTAGTAGCCAGTAGCCAGTGATTTAGGTACTAGGTATTAGTGTAGAGGAAAGATGAAAGAATGAAAGAACTTTTAGTGCGGAGGAGCCCGGTACAAGGTACTAGAGATTAGTTTTTTAGTAGCCAGTGATTTAGTGGCAGTTTTTTTTAGAAACTACAAGAAAGAAAAATACTCAATACTCAATGCTCAATATTCAATGAAAAATACTCAATGTTAAATACTCAATGTTAAATACTCAATGTTAAATACTCAATATTAAAATGGAAATAGATAAACAAAAAATAGTTAGCGCACTCCAAAATATTCTCGACCCACAGACTGGTCAGGATATAGTTAGCCTTAGAATGGTAGAAAACCTGCAGACTGAGGGAAATAATGTCAGTTTTACGCTTGTCCTTTCTTCGCTCAATGCTCCGCAAAAAAATGAATTGAATTTTGCCTGTATCAATGCAGTGAATGAGATTTATCCCGATGCAGAAGTGCATATTCATGTAAAAGCTAAAACTGAAAACAGCCAAGGCAACAACAGCATTGTACCGCATATTAAAAATATTATAGCTGTTGCATCAGGCAAAGGAGGTGTTGGAAAAAGCACTGTTGCCGTAAATCTCGCACTCGGATTGAAGGCATTGGGCGCTAAGGTAGGCCTTATGGATGCCGATGTTTATGGTCCTTCTCTGCCCACCATGTTCGGGCTTAAAGGGCAACGTCCAAAAATACAGGATGTACATGGGCAGCCCAAGATTGTTCCCATTGAGAAATTCGGTATTCCGACTATCTCCATTGGCTATATTATTGAGGCCGAGCAGGCTGTTGTACTTAGAGGGCCTAGATTAGCGGGCATTATCAAACAGTTTTTTCAGGACTGTCTCTGGCCGGAACTCGACTTTTTGGTTATTGACCTTCCTCCGGGCACCGGAGATGTTCAATTAACATTGGTTCAAACTGTTCCTGTAACTGGCGTTGTAATGGTAACTACACCTCAGGAAGTTGCCTTAGCCGATGCAATTAAAGGAATGAATATGTTCCGTTTGCCGAATGTAAATGTACCAATTCTGGGAATTGTGGAAAATATGGCCTGGTTTACACCAAAAGAACTTCCCGAAAATAAATACTTTATCTTTGGCGAAGGTGGTGGAAAAATTTTGGCAAAGGAATCAAATTCTGTACTTTTGGGTCAGGTTCCATTGGTTCAGGGAATTAGAGAAGGTGGCGACAGTGGCCTGCCTGCGGTTTTGGGAGAGGACGCTCAAACAAAAGAGGCCTTTATGAAAATTTCAGAAAATACTTTGAGACAAATTGCCATAAGAAATGAATCTTTAGCACCGACAAGCGTAGTAAACATGAAAGAATAACAAACAATTTAAAAATTTGGGGCTAAGATACTTGTTACTCGATATCTGATACAAATAAGCACACGAAGACAAAGTGAAACGGAGAAAGTCCCAATACTTGATACTTGATACTTGATACTAAAAAAACATTAACACATGAAAGCATACATCTTCCCCGGACAGGGGGCTCAATTCCCGGGAATGGGTAAAGACCTTTACGAAAGTTCAGATTTGGCGAAAAAATATTTTCAACAAGCCAATGAGATCCTTGGATTTGACATTTCGTCGGTGATGTTTGAAGGCAGCGAAGAGGATCTTCGCCAAACCAAGATTACTCAGCCTGCGGTTTTCTTACATTCCATAATCACTTATTTCTGCAAAGCTGGCGATGAAAAACCTGATGCTACAGCTGGGCACTCACTAGGCGAATTTACTGCATTGGTTGCAGCCGGAGCGATGAAATTCGAGGATGGCCTTCTGTTAGTTTCTAAACGTGCACTTGCCATGCAGGCTGCTTGCGAAAAAACAGCCGGAACTATGGCTGCTATTATGATTAATGACAATAGTGTTGTTGAGGAAGTCTGTGCCGATGTTAAAGAACATGTAGTGGTTGCAGCAAATTACAATAATCCCGGTCAGTTAGTTATCTCAGGAAGTCTTGAAGGTGTTGCCGAGGCTTCCAGACAACTCTCCGAAAAGGGCGCCAAAGCAATTCCACTAAGCGTAGGCGGAGCATTCCACTCACCTCTGATGATGAGCGCACAGGAGGAACTACAAAAAGCCATCGAAAACACGGTGATTACTCAACCATTCTGCCCTGTTTATCAAAACATCAATGCGCAGCCGGTTACTGATGTTGCCCAAATCAAAGCTAATCTAATCAATCAGCTGACTGGTGCCGTGCGTTGGCAACAGATAATTGAAAACATGACAGCCAATGGCATCAATCATTTTGTAGAAGTAGGTGGAAAAGGCCGTATTCTACTAGGCATGGTAAGAAAAATTACCCGCGACGCACAAATGGATCAGCTCTAAACAAAGTCCAATAATAAAGAAAAACGGCAGCGACCAATGGTTTGCTGCCGTTTTTTTTATTGTTGACAATATTTTAAGTTCACTTACTTTACAATCAAATACCAAACCTCTGGTGGGAAGTTTTTGGTAAATTCTTTTTTTAGTAGTTCAGATTCGGCATCATCTGTAACATACACATAGGCTCCCACTCTTATAAAACCTAATTTTGTGTTTTCCTGGTAAACTTTAAATCCGTTCTTTTCCAAAGCTTTTACAGCTAAATCTGCTATTGATGCATTTTTAAATGAACCTACTACCAGAATTTTTTCTCTTTTGGCTGCATCTGATTTAGAAACCTTATCGATTAGTGCTTTATTATTCCAAACCAATGCTTTTCCGCTTGAAACGCTATTCGAAGAAGTTGTTCCACTCATAAAATTGGCATTCTTTTTCATGAGTTCCAGCTTTTCCTTGTCTACATTATCAAGTCCATCTTTACCAACAATAATAAATTCTGTTCTACGATTCAACTGATGCTCCTCTTCACTGCATTTTATAACCTTAGCTCCCTCACAGGCACAGTTATTAGCGAGTTTTGATTCTCCATATCCGATACCGTATATTCTATCAGGTGTAGTAATTCTTGAAGCTATATATGCGGCAGATGATTTTGCACGACTATCTGAAAGCTTTTGATTGTATTGAGCTGTTCCACGGCAATCGGTATGAGAGCCCAATTCAATTACAAGATTTGGATACTTGTTCATAATTTCAACAATTTTATCCAATTCTATTGCAGCATCTTTTCTGATATTGAATTTATCATAATCGAAATAGATAGGATTGATTTTAAACAAATCGGCTAAATCTTCCCCAACCTGTAATTTTTGAGTTGGTTCTAGAACAATATCCAATTTATATGTGCCGCTTTTTACAAGAATTTGATCAAAAGTTACCGTTTTGCTATTGTAACCCTCTTTTTCAACCGTGATTTCAAGGTTAGTTTTTGAATTGGCTTTGTATCCTTCCAATAACCTTGATAATTCACCATTGTCAGAAGCTGACAGTTCTACAATGGTCCCTTTGTCTTTATCTGTAATTTTAATTTTAGCCGAAGGTACAGGTTTTGAATTATCTTTATCCTTAACAGTTAGAAGGAGCCCAAAAACTGGCTTTCTCTCCATTACAACATCCGCTTTTATCACTTCTGATGGACCTGAAATATCAATTTTTTGAGTTTTTCCCGGTTCAAACTCATCCTTTTTTGATTCGATATAATAAGAAACATCGAGATTCTCTATTTCGAAACTGTATTTACCGTTCGCATCTGCAACCGTTTCTGCTATTTTGTTACCAGCCTCATCGAATAAAGTAATAATCGCACCATCAGTTATAACAGTGTCTTTATTGTAAGCAATACCTTCCACTGTTTTGGTAAAAATAAATGGCTTTAAAAATTCAACACTGTAGATATCGTCATCCCCTTTTCCCCCATCACGGTTCGATGAAAAGAAACCTTTCTTCATATCAGCATCTGCAATTACTGCAAAATCATCAAAGCTAGAATTCAAAGGCGCACCCATATTCATAAGTTTACCCATTTTATGCTTTGGCGCATAAACCAGAAATAGGTCTAATCCACCCAAACCTGTATGTGCATTAGAGGCAAACATAAATAGGCTCTGTTGTTCCTGATAAAAAGGGAACATTTCGTCTCCAACTGTATTGATTTTTTCTCCGAGATTTACTGCTTCTCCCCATTCTCCACCTTCAGTTCTCTCTATTTTATAAATATCAGTACCGCCAAATCCGCCGGGCATATCACTTGAAAAATACATCAGATTTCCATCTTCGCTCAACCATGGATGACCCACGGAATACTCACTATTATTTAGTTTGAATGCAGTTTCATTTTGCCAAACTCCATTTGATAACTCAGCAAAAAATATCTCTAGTTTGTGGATACCCTGTTCCGATCTTTTAACATAATTATTGCGAGTGAATGCCATAAAGGTTCCTTTCTTTGCAAAACAGGCAGGTCCTTCGTGCATATCTTTGTTAATGTTATTTTTATGATAACGGTTCACACTGTGTGCTTCTTTTAGAGATCCGTCGCTTGAAATGTCAGCAACGTAGATATCAAGATAGGGTTTACCGTTCCAGCTATAACTTTTTTTAACGGGTCCAATTTCTCTTGAATTTGAAGCAAATACTAGTTTTTCGTTCCAATATGCGGGGCCAAAATCCTGATTTTCTGAATTTACAGACGCATTGGAAATTTTATATCGACCTTCATCCTTTAGAAGATTCAGTACATTTTTACCATTGCTTAAAAAATCTTTAGAACGATTATCAGCAGGATTTTTTTCAGCAAATTGTTTCATCCACAATTCAGCATCATCGTATTTTTCATTGGCTTCAAGTATAGAAGCGAAGTTGTAAATATCCTCGTCATTATATTTGTTCAATGACATAAATTGGGCATACTCTTTTTCAGCAGCTGCAAAATTTCTGATTTTTAGATGACAAATTGCAAGATTTCTAAGCCCTTCATCTGTTAGATTATCTGCTTCTTCATACTTAGAAACAGCTGTCTTGTAAGCTAATCTATTAAAGTATTTATCTCCTTTAATTTCCTTTCTCGATTTTTGTGCTTCGACAAGACCATTAAAAGTCAAAAGGATGAAAACAACTAATATAAATCTCATATTCATTTCTTTTTAAACTTAATATTATTCACCCATTCTAGAAATAACGCGGTGAAACAGCTTTGTGACTAGGTGTGAAAATAAAATCGTAACGTAGCATTATTTCATGGCTACCTCCATGATAACGAATTGTTTGTAAACCATAAGACCAATCAAATGAATAGGAAAGGAACAACTGGTTTGTAATATTATATCCGGCCAAAACTCCATACGAATCGCCT
>JBILRK010000058.1:0-8106 GCA_044372705.1 Saprospira sp.
CAAATTAGAAATTAGAAGTAAGAAGTAGAAGGTAGTCTCTTCTTTCGGACGAGAAGAAGTAGAAATTGGAATCTTTCAATCTTTCATCTTCTCATAATAGTACAAATCCTGTTCGGGTAATTTTTGCGGATGGAATATTTTTATCAAATCGGCCAATACCAAATCGGGTCGAACAATTCCGGATTCATAAAAATCATAGCCACCATTTTCTGAAATGCGGGCAGTGTAACTGTATATGCTTGAACTCTTGAATGCTTTGAAAGAAGCATAGCGAGAATCGGCACTTAATAACTGTTTTTTATCTCTCGCAAGTACCACATTGAGCCAAATATCAGCATCCAGACCTTTATACAATACCGATTCAAAATCGATAGGAATACCGCCTTTTTCATTGTTTTGCGACCAAAGGTAATTTCCACCGGCATCAGCAATAAATTGGGCAGTGTAACTTTTTCCACCTGGCACATACCATGAACCTTCCTGAGCCATTCCTACAAGCACTTTGGGTTTTTGTTCATTGGGTATATCCCTGCTCATTTGTTGAATTTCAAGGTATTTCTTTGCTATTTTATTAAATTCTTTTTGAGCGAAGTCTGATTTTCCAAAAAAATAAGACATAAAAACCGCCCATTCGGCTCTTCCTAGCGGACTGTCTTCCATAAACTCTGAAATCATCACTACAGGAATCCCTAATTCTTCGAACTTTTTATGGCTTTGAGTACGACCAAAACTGAATGCAAAAACCAGTTCTGGATGCACATTTAGCGCTTTTTCATAATTCAAAACCTGATCATTGCCCAACTCTGCCAAATTGCCTGTTTTTATACGGTTGCGGATTTTTTCATTAAAGACATATTTACTGTCGGAAATTGCGGCAATTTTATCTGTAGCGCCTATAAAATCTAAAAAGGCAATTTGTGAGGTTCCGGTGCAAATAACCCGCTCAACAGGAACAGCAATTTTTATAGCATTTTCAAAACCATTTGGTGCTTTTGAACCTTTAGGATAGAGTACATACTGGAATTTTTCCTTGGAATCGCGCCAGGCTTCGCCAATTGTCAAAATGGTCAGATCGCCTTTTATTACCACTGTGAAGTTCTTAGCAAAAGCTGCATGAATAGTATCGGCTTTGATACTATTTTCAGCATTTCCTTTTTCAATCTTAGATGAACAGGAAAAGCTTGAGCAAAGAAATAGAAAAAACAAAATATTGAATAAAAATAACTTCATTTTATTAACATTAGAAACGCAAAGTTAAAGCTATATAGGAGATTTTTTATGCTAATTTTGCGCAGTAAATGCAGAAAGTAAATTTTCGAATAAAGGGTTCTTTAGCGCTTTATTCCGTTTATTTTCAAAATAATTTATCTTTGCGATTAAAATATGAAGTCAAATAATGTTTGACATTTTCAAATTAGCATATTCTCAAATTTTCAAATTAATATAATGGCTTTTACAGAACAGGAAATCACACAATGGCTCGCAGAGCTTGATACTATTTTAAATTCAGCTACGCTTGGCGAACGCGAATTGAACGAAATGGAGCTACAGCGCATACAAAGTCTGCGCCGTCTGGTTGAACTAAAAATTAACCCCTATCCGGCCGAAAAATTCGAAGTAAGCAACTTTGCCATTCCAACCAAAGAGAATTATAATCCAGACTTGGCCGAGCAGTATAAATCTGAAACAGTTAGTCTTGCTGGTCGAATTATGTCGGTGCGCGGAAAAGGCAAGGCATCTTTTGCCGAATTGCAGGATTGCACTGGCCGCATACAACTCTATGTAGGTCAGGATAGTATCTGCCCTGGAGAAGATAAAACTATGTACGAGGAAGTATTCAAAAGACTTCTCGACATTGGCGATTATATAGGTGTTGAAGGCTATGTTTTCACAACAAAGACTGGAGAAATCAGCATTCATGTCTCCTCTTTCAAGTTTTTGAGTAAGGCTATCCGTACCCTACCAATTGTAAAAACAGATGCCGATGGCAATGTTTACGATGCCTTTTTAAATCCTGAGTTGCGCTATCGCATGCGCTATGTTGACCTTACTGTCAATCCGCAGTTCAAACAGATTTTTGTGACAAGATCAAAGGTGGTCAGTGAAATGCGCCGCTTTTTCGATGCTCAGGGCTGGATGGAAGTAGAAACGCCTATTTTGCAGGCGGTTCACGGCGGTGCTGCGGCAAGACCCTTCGAGACGCATCACAACACTCTTGACGCCGACCTTTACTTGCGCATTGCCAATGAACTATACCTGAAAAGATTGATTGTTGCAGGATTTGATGGCGTGTATGAAATCGGTAAAATGTTCCGCAATGAAGGGATGGACCGTACGCACAATCCAGAGTTTACCTCGATGGAGATTTATGTTGCTTACAAAGACTACATCTGGATGATGGAAATGGTAGAGCAACTTTTCGAAAAAATTACGCATGCAGTTCATGGCAAAACCACGGTAGAAATTCGTAAACAACATGGTAAAGAATTTACCACGCATACGGTCGATTTCAAAGGTCCTTTCGAAAAACTCAGCATCTACGAGGCTATTCAAAAACATAGCGGTCACGATGTGAGCAACATGAATGAGGAACAACTTCGCGCACTTTGCAAAAGTCTAAATATCGATGTTGACCCAAGCATGGGCCGCGGCAAACTCATTGATGAAATTTTTGGTGAAACGACCGAACAACATCTTATACAACCAACCTTCATTATCGATTATCCAATTGAAATGACGCCATTGGCAAAAAAACACCGTACGAAAGAAGGTATGGTGGAGCGTTTCGAGTTATTTGTAATGGGCAAGGAAATTGCCAATGCTTACACCGAGTTGAACGACCCAATTGATCAGCGCCGCCGTTTCGAAGATCAGCTAAAACTGGCCGAGCGTGGCGATGAGGAAGCGATGGCAATGGATGAAGATTTTCTTCGTGCGCTTGAATTTGGTATGCCGCCAACTTCAGGACTTGGAATCGGTATTGACCGCCTTACTATGCTTATGACCAATCAGACAACGATTCAGGAAGTTTTGTTCTTCCCGCAAATGAAACCAGAGCCAAAACAGGAAACTGAGGAATAAATAAAATAAGGTATTGAACCAGTTTCGATACCTTTTTTATTGGAAAATTCTTAATTTTATAAGCACAACATATTCAAATTCCCGATGCTATCTTTAAAATTTAATTTAACTGTTTTGTTAATGCTTGCTTTGCTGTGGGGCAATGCCAGTCTTTTTGCCCAAAAAGAATTGCATTACAGAAAAATTCAGGAACTGGATTCACTTACAAACATTGCGCAGAGCAAAGGGAATTCCGACAAAGTAATATTAGCAGCTAAAGAAGCGTTGGATTATGCTCAAAAAAACCTGGGTGAATCAGACAGTATTTGTTTGTTGACGCGATTGAATTATGCCAATGCTTTTATTATGGCTGGCGCTTACGGTAAGGCTGAAAAAGAATTGAACGAATTCGGGAAATCTATTAAAAAGTTATATCAGAATAGTCAACTCTATGCCAGTTATCTGGGAATGCAAGGTATTAACTGCTTTTATGCAGGCAAACATGAATTGTCAGAAAATTATTATCTGAAACAAATTGATCTGCTTAAGAAAATTGGTAAAGTTGAAGGATTAGATTATGCTGAATCAATGAATAATTTGGGCGTACTCTATGCTGAACTTAGAAGATTTGAGGAAGCAGAACCGCTTTATATACTATCAAAAGACATACGAAAAAGTAAATTGGGAGAGCAAAATGCTACTTATGGGCAAAGTCTTAATAACCTTGCAGTGCTGTACAAAAATTTAAAACGCTATGAAGAGGCCGAAGCACTTTATCTAGAGAATTTAAAAATCCAAAAGAAACTATCTGAGCGCAGCTATGCCTTGTCGCTTAACAATTTGGCTATTTATTATTCTGTGACCGCTCAGGAAAAAAAAGCATTGCCTTTATTACTCGAAGCTGCCGAAATAAGAAGGAAAATTTTGGGGGAAGAACATCCCGACTATGCAAGAATTATGCACAATTTGGGCGAAGCCTACAGTTTTTTTAAAAATTATAAGGCATCCGAAAAGCATTTTTTAAAAGCAATTGAAATCAGAGAGAAAATATTTGAACCACAACATCCAGATTTGCTCGAATCATATAGCAGTTTGGCTTTTACCTACCTATATTCAGGAGATAGTGTAAATATGTGGAAATACATTCAAAAAAGTTTTGAGAACAATGGTTTTAAGGCAAATTTTCCATCAGCCTTTGATGATAAATTTAGGAGTAAAATGGAAAAAACCGAGTTCCTTAATTTTTCTAGAGCAATTAGTTGCCTTGGGCCTGTTTACAAATATTACAGCCTGCAAATTTTATCTGATCCAAATAACATTGAATTAAAAAAAGAGGCACTGAATATTTGTAAGACTGTTCTTTTTTTGGAGGATAAGTACAGACTTTCCTTCGCCGCAGAAAATGATAAATTGAGGAGCGCCTCGGAGCTTATTAGATGGAACAAATATACAATGGCTTTGTCATTTGATCTGACTAAACAAGAAAGCTCAGCACTAAACGATGTTTTTTTGGTTGCTGAAAGAAATAAATCAATCATCTTACTCAATACTCTTAAAGCACAAAAAGCCAGAAGTTTTGGGGATTTGCCCGATAGCCTTATCCAAAAAGAAAATAGTTTGCAAAAAGAACTGAGTCAAATTGAAAAACAACTTATCGAAACCAAGGACGAGGCCAAAAAAACAGCATTGCTCGAAAAAAAGAACAATCTCAGAACCGCATCACAAACTTTTACCAAAGTTTTAGAAGAAAAATATCCAAAGTATTATAAACTGAAATATGCTGCATCCAATCCGGAATTATCAAAATTACAGCAGCGACTTCCCGAAAATTCTTTGATGATTGAGTATTATTTTGCCGATTCATTGCTTTATATCTTTAGCCTTTCGAAAACAGAAATAAAGGTACTTCGCGAAGAAATCAATCCCGACTTACTAAAAAAACAGATTCAAAAATTGCGCAGATGCCTGAGCGATTATGACTACATTAAAAACCAAACCAAAGCTTCTGAGATGGAGTATAAAGAAAGCGCCAGCTGGTTTTATGAAAAATTACTCTCAAAAACCTTGATTGCCAATAAAAAAACAACTCAACTGATTATTATTCCTGATGCTGAATTGGGGCACCTGCCATTTGAAGTTTTTCTAACTGAAAAAACAACCGTTTCAGATTATGCTAAAATGCCCTACCTTTTAAATAGGTATAAAATTAGTTACAATTATTCTGCGGCACTTTGGCTTGAAAATCAATCGCATACAAAAAAGAAAAACAATGCAAAAGTTTTTGCAGCTGCTTCGCTTTATAGCAGCAAAAGCGATAGTTTGAGGGCACCTGCGAGCAGAGAGACCAATTTGTTGAAAATTCGTAAGCAATTTCAGGATCTTCCAATGGCAAGAGCAGAAGTCACGGCACTAGAAAAGCTATTTAACGGAAAATTTTTAGTGGGAACTGCCGCATCAGAAGCTGAATTTAAAAAAAATGCCTCGGAGTATGCGGTTATTCACCTTGCCATGCATGGGCTTCTGAATACTCAATATCCAATTTTATCCAGCTTGGCATTTACTGAAAACAGCGATAGTGTAGAGGATAATTTCCTGCAGGCCTATGAGATTTCAAATATGAACCTCAATGCGCAAATGGTTGTGCTCTCTGCCTGCGAAACCGGATATGGCCGTTTTCAGCAGGGAGAGGGTGTGATGAGTCTTGCCCGCTCTTTTATGTATGCTGGTGTGCCGTCCTTGGTTGTATCTCTTTGGCAAGTGAACGATGCATCGACAGCAAAAATCATGCAGCTCTTTTATAAAAATCTGGCATCAGGCATGGACAAAGCAGAGGCCTTACGTCAGGCAAAAATCAGCTATTTAAAAGACAATAAAGAAGTTACGGGCTTGATGGCCCATCCAGCTTTTTGGGCAGCCTTTGTACAACTGGGCGACAGCTGTCCGATTAAATTAGAACAGAAATCAACTTACAGCACAATTATTTGGATTTCAATTGGAATATTCTCGGCAGTTTTAGTGGTATGGTTTGCTATTTTTCGAAAGAAAAAGAGTTAACAGTCGAATCTTCATTGAGCATTTTTTACTGGGCATTTAATTTTTAGCATCTATTTAATTGTTTTGTCCTACATCTAATATTTGAAGGTAGAAAACCAAAGACTAAAAATTTGCATATTAGCTTATCAAATCATCCGCATAACTTATCCCGACCCAAGACGGGATCATATCAATTCATTTCCCCTTTTTACCTAAAATAACAATTAGTACAGAACAATTTACCCCATTTAGATAAAATTCATACCTTTGCCGCGATTATCAATTTAAGAACACTATTACTTGAATAATATACCAATTCCAATTATGGCAGACATCCAACAACTCCAAAAAGTGGCTTCGCAAGTGCGTCGCGACATTATACGAATGGTCCATGCACCTCAAAGTGGACACCCAGGCGGCTCGCTCGGTTGTGTCGAGTTTTTTACTGCGCTCTACATGGGCGATGTGATGAATCACAACAGCAATTTTAACATGGATGGCAAAAACGAAGATGTTTTTATCCTTTCAAATGGACATATATCGCCGGTTTGGTATAGTGTTTTAGCCCGTTCGGGCTATTTTCCGGTAGCTGAATTGGCAACATTCCGCCGTTTGAACAGCCGCCTGCAGGGACATCCTGCCACGCACGAACATCTCCCGGGCATACGCGTTGCCAGTGGTTCTTTGGGACAGGGTATTTCGGTGGCAATCGGCATGGCGCTTTCAAAAAAACTGGATGGCGACAAACATATGATGTATGTACTCACTGGCGACGGAGAGCTTCAAGAAGGCCAGATTTGGGAAGCGGCAATGTTTGCTGCACATACTAAAGTGGATAATCTTATTGTAACGGTCGATTGGAACGGTCAGCAAATAGATGGCCCCAACGAAAAAGTGATGAGCCTTGGCGACCTCGAAGGCAAATGGCGCAGCTTTGGCTGGGAAGTATTGCACAACAACAATGGCAACGATATGCAATCGGTACTCGATGCCTTTGCAGCAGCAAAAGCTAAAACGGGTCAGGGTAAACCAGTGGTAGTGCTTATGAAAACCGAAATGGGCTTTGGTGTTGATTACATGGTCGGCACACACGATTGGCACGGAAAAGCCCCCAACGATGCACTTGCCGAAAAGGCATTGGCACAGTTGGAGGAAACACTGGGGGATTATTAAAAAAGTAGAAAGTAGAGGGAAGAAATCCGAATCTGATTCAGAAAACTTTCGGAATTTCGGATAAAAGACTTTGGTTTAATTCTATCTAATTAACAAAATTTATCATCAAAATATCATGTTACAAAATATAGTATCCACTGGCAAAAAAGCGACCCGCGATGGTTTCGGTGATGGTCTTTTCGAAGTAGCCCAGTCCAATTCAAAAGTGGTTGCACTTTGTGCCGACCTTATCGGATCGCTCAAAATGGAAAAATTTATCGAGCATTTTCCCGAGCGCTTTTTCCAGATAGGAATTGCCGAGGCAAATATGATGGGTATTGCTGCCGGTCTTGCTACTGGTGGAAAGATTCCCTACACTGGAACCTTTGCCAATTTTTCGACAGGCCGTGTTTATGACCAAATCCGTCAGTCTATCGCCTATTCCGACAAAAATGTAAAAATCTGTGCATCGCATGCCGGACTGACTTTGGGCGAAGACGGAGCTACACACCAAATTCTCGAAGATATCGGTTTGATGAAAATGTTGCCTGGTATGACAGTTATCAACCCCTGCGATTATAATCAAACCAAACTGGCTACTATAGCCATAGCCGACCACGAAGGTCCAGTCTATCTTCGTTTTGGCCGTCCAGCCTGGCCAATGTTTACCGAAGGAATGCCTTTCGAAATTGGCAAGGCCCTGCTGTTGAGTGAGGGTACCGATGTAACGATCTTTGCAACAGGCCACCTGGTTTGGGAAGCTGTCGAAGCCGCTAAAAATCTTGCTGCTCAGGGTATTAGTGTTGAACTAATCAACATTCATACCATCAAACCACTCGACGAAGCAGCCGTCCTGGCCTC
>JBILRK010000059.1:0-8094 GCA_044372705.1 Saprospira sp.
TAGAGCGCAGAAAGAAATTAGAATTGCATTAGTAAATGCCTTTAGCATCAAACAGCTGCAATAAAATACAACTTTCTCTTTGTATTTTTTACAAATGGCTAAAGCCATATTTAATAAACCTTTGCTTTACTTTATCCCCAATTTCTTTTTCAATTTCTTAGTAATGCCGTTTTGTGGAGCATTTTAGTAAAAACGCTAATGTAATGTGCTCATTTATTGCGCAAGGCATAGCTAATAAATACAAATAAGAATTCAATCATCAATATTGTCACAAAAAAGAACATTGCAAAGTTATTTTCAATTTGTGGACTCATAAAAAAGCTGCATATTAATCGGATTAGTCCAGTAAAAGCGAATAATAAAGTATAACCTATCTTGAACCCATCTGCTATTGGAAGCCGGAATGTAAAGTAGAAAATGACCGTACTCAGAACTATACTTAAATTCCCAAACATCATTGGCCCATTCAAATAGTCAGGAATTACAAGGCCTGCCATAGTATTTATGACAATCAGGGCAATGCCCATCATTATAAAAACATTCTTCATCACCTCGAAAGTTTAATGATACTTTGGGGTTTACTGGAAAATCCTGTCATGGAGAATAATTTTCTTTCTAAATTTATCTGGTATTTTTCACCAAGTTCAAAATGTACACCTTTGAGATCAATATTAGTTTTAAGAGGAGATTGCAATACTATTTTAGGATTTAAGTTCGTAGTTGTGTGCCTCAATTCAAATCCTTTTCGTTGACTACCCTGACCTATAAAAATACCGTCAATTGTTACTTTAACTTCCCCACCTGTGGCAAAGGCACCACCCCAAGATATAATAAGTGTGATTTCATCCTTACTATTTTCATGTACATAAGTGACTTCATTTACAATTATTTCATCAGAAGCTCTTTTTACAGGTTCAATTACACTGCCACACCACTCACAAGTTAGCGCCTTCTGAGTATTTGGATTTTTACATTGCGGACAATTGTCAGGAATTATATAATCAGTGTTCATGGTTCTATTTATTATTTCACTTTTGGAAATAGATTCTTTAATTGAATTGTTTTTCTTTGCATTTATACTCTCTAGTTTCTCCTTGATTGACCATATACCTCTTTTTACACTCTGTGCAATTTCGAATAATATTTTTTTTAAGCTTGAGAGCAATCCAAAAATAATTTCTGTGGCGTTTTTCGACATATTTAAGTAGGTTTAAAATTGATTCAAAATAATTTATTGATTTTTAAAAAAAATCATACCCAATAGAATATATAACAATATTTTAAATTAAATTACCCACATACCATTCACGAATTTTTATTTTACTAATATTTGGATTTTTTCAAAGAGTACATTTTTCTAGAAGCGTAATTTCTTAAAAATTGATAGATCTGATTATTTTGTGATATTTTCCTTTTGATTGTAGCTATTTATTAAAGTAATTATAACAAAATCTAAAAAATTAAATAAATAGCTTGTATAATTATATACTTAAAATAAGCATAAATTTATCTAATTTTTGATAATAATTCCTTTTTCTTTTGGTTGAATTCATCTTCAGTTAGTACACCCAAAGCTTTTAATTCACCAAGTTTCTTTAGGTCCTCAAATACCTCATCATTATTTACTTGTTGATTTTGTGCTTGAGGATTAGCATTTTGCATGATACTATTCATTTGGTTCGCCAATGGGTTTACCATACCAAGGCCTATCATGGTTCCAATTAGGTTTCCGCCATCTCCTCCTAAACCACCACCCATATTTTCAGCAACTTTTTCAGAAGTATCAAAACTCCGCTCAACTTTATACACCTCGAGATTATCTGCTCTTCTTTTCAATCTCATTCTTTCAGCAACATCTTCTGCCATTAATTTTTGAAAACTTGCTACAATTTCTTTTACACGATCATCTTCGTCTATAACAGGGATAGCCTCAATATTGAATAGTTTTAATTCAAGTCCATATTCAGCTAAGGTTGAGGCGACTATATTCTTAACAGCATTACTTACCTCATGAACAATTGATTCTAATTCAAGTGGACTCAGTTTTTGCTCACGACTTATTTTAGTAATTGCATTTTTAACGTTTTCAACAATTACCCCTCTAAAATATTGTGATAGAGTCTGGGTTTTAAATTCTTGTACAGTACCAACTATCTTTGTTAAAAAAACTTTTGCATCAGAAACCTTTAATGCAAAACTCCCTCTACAAGTCACTGGAATAGGCACTTTAAAATTTGGCTCAATCATGTTGAATGGAATGAGACCAAATTTAGCATCCAACGAAACAGATTTATTTACATAATAAACCTCTGCCTTGAAGGGACTTTGTCCACCGAAGGCCAAACCTATAATATTTACTAGAATTGGAAGATTTTTTGTAGATAGTGTATGTGTCCCTGGACCAAAGCCATCTAATGCCTTTCCTCCTTTGTAAAATACTGCTTCTTGGGATTCATTTACGACAAGTTGGGTGCCTAGGCGTAATTGCTCGCTACGGAGTGGCGTATTTTTATTATCACTTTGCCACTTCCAAACCAATTCATTATTGGGCCCGTCATATTTGAGTACATCAATTATAGTAATCATTATATGGCTCGATTATAGGTTAAAAACAATTGCCAAATTACAATAATTTTAGTAATATGCAAGTATTATAAAGTTACTTTATTCCCAATTTCTTTTTCAAATCCTTCGGAATGCCGTCTTTATGCAGCATAATGTTGGTGGTTTTGTATTTAAAATAAGGCTCGGAAGCATAGAAATAACCATCGCAGTCATTGGCTTTGCCCCATGAATTTTTCACGATGAAATATTTGGTACCGATTTGATCTTTTACCAAGCCAGTAAAGTGCATGCCGTGGTCGTCTTGAGTAAGGTAATTATCAAAAGCATCTTGGCGCATTTCTTGCGTAATTTTTTTCTCTTTAACAGGCGCATCGAATGCTGAGCTCATTTTTTGAGCGCCTGCATCGTTGAATTGCGCATTGTCGCGGCCCTTTATTTGTATGGTCGATTCGTCCTCGGGTACAATGGCCAAGCCATCGCGGAAAGAAAAACCTTTTTCAGAAACATCGCTGGCCCATGCAACACCATAACCTTTGGTTACAGCATGCTCGGCAATTTCCATCATTTCATCCAGGGGAACGTTGTAACAAGTCTGCAAGGCCCAATTGTCGGGAACTTCCAGTACAAACTGCTCATAAAAAGGATGATGAGAAAAGGAACTGATGAGGACATATTCATTCAGATCGAGACCAAGTTCTTTAGCAAAACTCTCGGGTGTATATTTTTTGCCATTATAAGTAAATTCTGCAGGCACGGCACCCAAATAGGCATCCAAGATTCCGGAAACAGCATTTTTCCATGATGGCGTGAGTTTGCCCTGCGGATTTTTAACCAATTCTTTTACAACAGCGCTCAACACTGCGTCCATCTCGGCATGATTATGAGTTTCGGAACCATAGTTGAGACCTTTATAGGCTTCTTCTGGCATCATTCCAAATTTTTTGGCTACATAGGGAATATCGTGAAAAGCTCCACCGGGGCCGAAATTAAAGCTGCCATGCATGCGCACATAGTTGACGGCTTTTTCTTCATAGGCCTTACGGGCAATAAACATTTCAGAAAGATTGTGTTTACCTTTTCCCATGCGCAGCAATTCCGACTCAAAAAATGAAAGGCTCGAAAAGCTCCAACAGGTACCAGTGCGGCCCTGATTTTGAACTTCGGTAGCTTCGATATCGCGTACTACGGTGAACTGATATCCGCCGTCTTTTTTATTGCTTAGTTTTGCGGTTTCCTGAGCAAAAATTGCCGGAGCCGATAGCATTGCAAGCCCCAAAGCCATAGTTTTCAATCTGCTGTACATAGCTGTTTTTATTTTTCTTTTGGAATTAAATTTTAAGAAGCACAAAGCTAATAAAATTCTCTGATGTTTGACAGACCCAACGCAAGATTATATTGGGCAAAATTGTTGTAATTTTTTAAATTATTGGGGGCCTTTGATTGTGAACCTTGTACTTAGAGTAGGCTCATAATATTTCTACAAAATTCACTAAAGTTAAATACTCAATGATAAATACCCAATACTCAATGAAAAATACTCAATGATAAATACTCAAAGCTCAATGCTCAATGAAATATGCTCAATAAAATCTGCTTAATTTTCTCCGCGTTTATAAGGTCTAATGATAAGCCGCAGGGCCTTTTCGTAGGTGAAATAGCTGTAAGCCCAGCTAAAAAGTGCCGCTATTTTATTCCTAAACCCAACCAACGACATCAAGTGTACAAACATCCAAATCATCCAGGCGATGAAACCGCCGCTGCGAAATTTTGGAAGATCAACTACCGCCTTGTTCCTGCCTACAACAGCCATAGAACCTTTGTGATTATATAGAAAAGGCTTGAGAGATTTATCAGATTTTTTTAAAAGCTTTGCCAGGTATTTTGCCATATCAATGGCAACAGGAGCAACCTGCGGATGCCCATTGGGATAAGCCTCGCAAGGCATGTAAGCAAGATCGCCGATTGCATAGATGTCATTGTATGAAATTAACCTTAGCTGCTCATCGACCTGCAATCTGCCATTCGGCAGCACAATGGCTTTTTCCAAACCAGCCGGACTGACCGCTTTGACCCCAGCGGCCCAAATCACCGTATCGGTCGGAAATTTGTCTTTGCCATTCAATGTTAAAAAATCACCATCATAATCTGTCACTGCAGTCTTGAGGTAGACAGAGACCCCCATTTTTTTAAGATAATTGAGTGCCTTTTCAGATAATGAGGGATGAAGCATGTCTAAGATTCGCTCTCCACGTTGGAAAAGACTCACTTGCATTTCATCCAGATTCAGCTCTGGATAATCCTTGGGCAGGATATGTTTTTTCATTTCTGCAAGGGCTCCGGCCAACTCCACTCCGGTAGGCCCACCGCCAACAATAGCAATATTAAGTAATTCGGCTCTTTTTTCATGCGATTCTTCCATTACGGCAAGTTCCATATTCTGCAAAATATAACTTCGCAGGTTCAGCGCCTCAGGAATTGTTTTAAGTGACATGAAAAGGCTTTTCTTAGATTCAAAACCAAAGTAATTGGTTTGGGTGCCCGTTGCAAGCACCAATATGTCATAGTTCAGCTCTTCTTCAGCCGTTTGAGTTTTAAGACTAATTTTTTTCAAATCGGCATCAATATGACTAACCTCTCCCCAATAAAATCTGAAATTTTTGTAACGCTGCAGCATTCTTCGTACCGGATATGATATTGTTCCAGTCTCTAAACCGGCAGTTGCCACTTGATATAGCAGCGGCTGAAAACAATGATAATTGTTTTTATCTACTAGAACGACCTCAAAATTAGTATTGCACAATTTCTTGGCCAGATGTATGCCTCCAAAACCGGCACCAATTATAACAACTTTCATTTTAAACAGGCGTTCAGAGCTTAAAATAAACATATGGTTATTTATCCCTAATGCCAGATTGTAGGAATTACATACCTCAAGGTTATCCCACCCCTTGCCACACTCAGGCGAGGAGCACCCAAAATTGGCATCCAATCTATAGAAAGATCTAGGGGGATATGTGTAAAGGTATAGGAGGCCCCAATTGCAAAAGCAAGACCGCCACCGAATCTGACATTTTTGCCCTGTGGTGTATAAATTCCCAAAAATGGGCCAAGCCCAGCAAATCCTGAAAAGCCTGTATCAAAACCCAGATCGCGATGATAATAACAGAGTCCCTGCACCACATATCCATTTGTTTGAGCGACAGTAGCCTTTCTGCTCAGCACTCTTTCATCGAGCTGCAAGCCGGCCATTATCTCAAAGGCAAGCTGAGGATCGGGGTCGTAGAGAAAAAACTGTTTATAGGTCAGCATGAAATCGGTTCCAAAACGACCTCCGATAGCATTGTCGAAATACTGTGCCCCTAATGAATTAGAGGTCAACAATATAACACTGAAAATTAAGATACGTCGTTTGATATTCTTCATTTATTGAGTGTAAAGGGTTAGACAGTAGCCAGGTATCAGTGCAGAGGAGCTAGTTTTTATAGTAATACAGTAACCAGGTACCAGTAAAGATAAAAAGGTGAAAGAGTAACCAGGTATCAGTGCAGAAGAGCTAGTTTTTAAAAGGTGAAAGAGTAAAAAAGGAAATGTGGATCAATACTAAATACTCAATGTTCAATACTCAATACTCAATGCTCAATAATCAATGCTCAATGCACAATGTTCAATAATCAATGCTCAATGCTCAATGCTCCACTACTTCTGATAATATCCTCTTTCGTTATAGGGCCTAACCAAAGCCGACATACTGCATTGAACAGAACAATTACCCCGAAGATCTACCCCACAGTTTTCACATTGAACAAAATGCTCATTACAATGCGGATTAGCGCAGTTAACCATGCGAGTAGTGATATGTCCGCAATTGGCACAGCTTGATATCACTTTGGGATTAACTGTATTCACCGGAACATGCACTCTATTGTCGAAAACATAGCAGTCGCCTTCAAAATCGTAGCCTCCCGCCTCTTTACCATAATTAATAATACCTCCGTGCAACTGATACACCTCTTTGAAACCCTGTTTGAGTAGAAATGCCGACGCCTTTTCGCATTTAATACCGCCGGTACAGTAGGTAATTACTTTTTTATCTTTGTATTGTTCCAGTTCGCTAATTTTATCGGGAAACTCTCTGAAATTATCCATATCGAGTGTTACGGCGTTTTTAAAACGACCCAACTGATGTTCGTAATTTGAACGGACATCGAGCACTATAACATCTTCTTGATCTTTGAGTTTTTTGAAAGCTTCGGGTTCGAGGTGAATGCCGGTCTCTTCAAGTGGATTTACCTCTTCGAACAGACCCGAATGCACGATCTCTGGCTTATATCGGCAATGCATTTTAGAAAAAGAGGGTTCATCTACCTCATCAATTTTCCAATGAATACCACTCAGCCTTGGGTCGCTTTCAATAAAATCCATATATGCCTGACACTGTTCTGCAAGACCCGAAACAGTACCGTTTAATCCTTCGTTTGCTATAATAATTCGACCTACAAGACCCAGATTCTGACAAAATTTCAAATGCTTGGTTGCTAATTCCTCTGCATCATCGAGTTGAGTATATCTGTAGTACAATAGTGTTTGATACATAATTATTTACAAATTATAAATTACTATAAAATTTAATGCTTTTTATAATGATGCAAAGATAGGAAAATTTATGAGAAATTTCTCACAGGGGCAAAGACTAAAAAAGCACTGAAAGTCTTTGTCTATTTGTAAAAACAAAGATAATTCAAAAAATCAGACCTTGACAGTTCGCACAATTTTCAAATAAGTAAATTTCCAAAACTTTAAATTTTTAGCTTATATTTACCAAAAAACAGGATTAGCCTTGAAAACCTCTTTACAGGACCATATTATCGAACGGCAAAACATCGTTCTGAACATTGAGGGAGACATCAGCGAATCGGATTTGAAAAGTTTGAAACAAAGCATAGTCAATCTCTACAAAACTAAAATTGGAGAGATACTCGACAAACTTTTCTCTGAACTGATTCCTGCAGATGTACATATCAATTTGGACAGTTTGGACATAAAGCTGCCCAAAATAGATGTAGCTGATTTTAAAAATACCAGTGAACTGGATGATCAGTTTGAAAAAGAATTTAGAGTCCTTGCCTATAAAGCCATTAAGGAAAAAGTACTTAAAAAATCCGGAGGAAAATTAGAGTCTGACGGCAAAAAGCTGAAGGTATCAAAATGGATTATCCTTGAAAATTTTTTGGAGCATGGTCATTATCCGTCCTGGGCTTCGGCTAAGAACGAATCGATAGACAAGATTTTCGAAGAGCTGATTCAAAAATCTCCGCTCAAATTAGCTCAAATGGTACTTGAGCTCAGCAAAAAAAACCGGAGGAAAATTATTGATCGTATTATTTATCAGTTTCGCAGTAAATATACCGATCGACTTTTATCCCTGCTTTTTCAAAAAAACGGAAAAGATGCGCTCAAATTGGTAGAAAACATACGTCGAAGACTAGGCCAGCGCTACCAGGCAATGAGGGGACAGAAAAATGTCAGCAA
>JBILRK010000233.1:0-4599 GCA_044372705.1 Saprospira sp.
ACAACAGCCAACATTGCCATCAAAATAACAATGAAGAAAAAGGAACCTAAAAATTTTTTAAGAATATATCTGTCTAATATTTTAAGCATTGATGCAATTGTTGAAAAATCAAATCAAATAGATTTTAGCGGACATGTGCAAAACTAAAAAAATAATCCTTAAGTTTTTCCTAAAGATGTAAGTCCAAAGACTATTTCTTAAAATCTTGAGTATATTTACAGCACAAAATCTAAATCATCAATAATATCAATGGCCTCATTTTCAGAAATCAGAAAACACCCACTTTTCAAGGTTGGCATTATAGTTTTAATAATTCTTTCGGGCATACTGCTTGTTACATTTACACCCTTGGGAGCCTATGTTACTGATATAAAAAGAGTAAGAGCCGATATAGAAAGTGCTGGAATATTTAGCTACCTGATATTTATGTTGGTTTTTGTTGTTTTTGCTCTTTTTAATATACCCGAGGCGGGTTTCTTATTTTTGTCTTATCTGATATTTGACAATATTTTCATTGCAGCAATTATAAATTATATCTCTGGTGTATTGTCTGCAATTGCAACTTTTTATGCTGGGAGACTAATTGGTGCCGGAGCTTTGCATGAAATTAAAAATCAAAGGGTAAAAAGACTGATAGCCGCAGCTGAGAATAATCCAATAAGATCGCTCTTGATTTTAAGGACCTTCCTGATGTTGAATCCAATTGTTGGATATACCTTAGCTTTGACAAAAATGAGTCCGAGAAATTATATAATAGGCAACCTAATCGGTATTTTAGTTCCTATTTTTTACATTACTTTGGGTATGTTTTTTATGCAGGAAACGCTTTTCACTTATTTTGGAATTCACCAATAATAAAAACTTCCAAGTAAATCAGACATCAACAATACTTTGTATTTAGCTAACTACTTTATTATTTCTTTCAACTTTAAAAGCGCATAATCGATGTCTTCTAGATTGATATAATGCGAAAATGAAAAGCGGACAGTTTTTAGATGCGAAGCTACGCCAATAGCTGTGATTACAGCCGATGCTTTCATTGCTCCCGAACTGCAGGCCGAACCTCCGGATGCACTTATGCCTGCCAAATCAAGCTTAAAGAGCAACATTTCTGATGAGACAGGGCTGTCAAAATTTACGCTTAGAACTTTGTAATGAGCACTTCCATATACATCTCCATTGAAGCTAACTTTGTCTGGAAATAACTCCAACAGCCCTTTAATGAAATGGTTTTTTAAGTCAATGAGATGCTTTTTCCAATTTTCAATCTCTTTTTCTGCTACTTCAGCTGCTTTGCCAAAACCAATAATTCCAGCTACATTTTCAGTTCCTGAACGCATGGCACGCTCCTGTCCTCCTCCATCAATCAGTGCTGAAATATGTACATTTTTATTGATGTATAAAAAGCCAATTCCTTTGGGACCATGTAATTTGTGCGCAGAACCCGAAAGAAAATGAATGGGCATATTTTGAGTGTTTATATCGAAATATCCCAAAGTTTGAACTGTATCTGTATGAAAATAAGCACTATGTTGTTTGCAAAGTTCGGCAATTGCAGCAATATTATTCAGCGTACCAATTTCATTGTTTGAATGCATTAAAGTGACAAGCGTTTTGCAATCTTCACGCAGCAATTCCTCTAAATGTTGTAAATCGGCTCTACCAAATTGATCTATTTTAACATAATCCAGTTGGATTCCTTCATCTCTTAGCAAAGCTGCGATCGAATTTTTAACACAGGCATGTTCTATTGAACTGCTAACAATTCTTTTCACCCCAAGGTCTCTTACGGCACCTTTCAATGCAGTATTATTGGCCTCTGTGCCTCCAGAGGTAAAAAAGATTTCAGCCGGACTTGCAGCAATCAATCTGGCAATATTTCTCCTGCTTTTTTCAACAGCTGCTCTGGCCGTTCTGCCCTCAGCATGTGTTGATGACGGATTACCATATTGTTCTTTTAAAAAAGGTAACATCGCCTCAAATACCTCCTCCG
Source organism: Saprospira sp. (assembly GCA_044372705.1). GTDB lineage: Bacteria > Bacteroidota > Bacteroidia > Chitinophagales > Saprospiraceae > Saprospira. Next base: position 1,994 of record JBILRK010000233.1, read on the forward strand.
AAATTGGCGTAGTTGCAGCATTGTCCAGATAGATTCTTTTCATGATATTATATTTTAATCTAATCCTTTTAAAATATCGCTGATATCGAGTTTGATTTTCTTGGCAAGATTCTCGGCAGTCACCTGCGATTCACTTTCTGTGTAAATGCGTATAATAGGTTCTGTATTTGAACTTCTAAGGTGTATCCAATTTTCATCAACAAAGATTTTTAAACCATCAATTGTGTTTTGGGGATATCGATGGTATTTTTCTTTGAGGTTTTCCAAAAGTTCAGGTACATTAATATCAGCAGTCAACTGAATTTTATCTTTTATAATAACATAATTTGGATACTGTGATCTTAAGGCTGAAACTGATTTGCCAGACTCTGCAAGAAATGACAGAAATAGTGCGATGCCAACCATTGCGTCGCGACCATAATGCAATGCCGGATAAATGATACCGCCATTGCCTTCGCCACCGATAATTGCGTCCGTATCTTTCATCATTTGTACTACATTCACCTCTCCTACTGCCGAGGCGCTGTATTGGCCGCCATGTTTTTCGGTAACCACTCTTAGTGCTTGGGTGGAAGATAGATTGGAAACAGTATTTCCGCCGGCATTTTTCATTAAAATATAATCAGCTACAGCAACTAAGGTGTATTCTTCTCCAAAAAGTTCACCATCCTCGCATACCAAAGCCAAGCGGTCAACATCGGGATCGACTGCAATGCCCAAATGTGCTTTATGAGCAACAACTGCAGCAGATAGTTCTGTTAAGTTCTCGGGCAGCGGCTCAGGATTGTGCGCAAATTTGCCGTTTACACTATCATTGATGGCAATCACCTCGCAGCCCAATTGTTCCAGTAATGGGATCATTGAAATAGCGCCAGTAGAATTTATACAGTCGATAACTATTCTAAAATGTTTTTCACGGACAATATTTTTTTGCACATAGTCAACTTCAAAAATCAAATCGATATGCTTTTGAATATATCCAAGTTTTTTTTGATTGATGCCTAATTCATCAACACCCGCATATTCAACCTCTTTGGTTTCTATGAGATTTAAAATTTCCTGCCCATCTGCAGCTGAAATAAATTCTCCGCGATGATTCACAAACTTAAGTGCATTCCATTGTTTTGGATTATGACTTGCTGTGACAATAATACCTCCTGCCGCCGATTCCATCATTACTGCAATTTCAACCGTAGGTGTAGTGGAAAGACCAAGATCAATAACATTTACACCCATCATTTGAAGGGTACTTATAACGATTTGACTGACTAGTTCACCTGAAATTCTGGCATCTCTGCCAATGACTACTAGGGGGTTATTTTTTTGCTTTTTTAGCCAATAGGCATAAGCTGCCGTACTTTCTACAATGTCTTGTGCTGTCAAGTTTTCACCCGGATTTCCACCTATTGTCCCTCTTGTTCCTGATATAGTTTTTAATAATGCCACTTTGCTTTGTTTTAGAATTTTCCCAAAATTAGAATTTTTTAAACTTAGCACGCTATATTTAAAACAGAATTAGCAAAGGAATCAAGAAAAAATCTGTATTTTTATAATCTCATTGAATGAATAGCCAATAAGTACAACAATCTTCCAAATTTCCATGTATAAAAAAATCTTTTTGATATTTATTGCGGGTATATTTTCTCTTTCCTTACTCGAATCCTGCAAAAGAGAAGTTTATGAATTTCCACAATCAGATACTTCCTATTTTCCAATTGATAGTGGAACTTATGCTATTTACAACGTGAAGTATGTATTATATAACGATTTTGAAAGTCGTGTCGATACATTTAATTATTTACTCAAGGAACTAGTTGGTGAAACAGAAACCGATAATCAGGGTAAGCCCTATCGCCGTATTGAACGTTACATCCTGAATGATAGCAGTACAAGTTGGGAATTCCGTCAGGTTTGGGCGGCACAATTATTGGGTAATTTTGCCTATAGAATCGAAGATAATCAGCGTTTTGTAACAATTTCATTCCCTCTTTTTAAAGGTAAAGAATGGGATGGACTTGTTTATATCCGCAAAGATACAACTATAAGCATTCCTGGTGGCACTATTGACATGTATAAAGATTGGGGAAATTTCAAGGTTTTATCGCTTGATGAACCCGAGTTTATTGCCGGCATCAATTACGACTCTGTATTAACCATTCAAAGAGTAGAAAAAATTAATAATATAGAACGCCGCTATTCTCTTGAAAAATATGCCAAAAACATTGGTTTAATAAGCCGACAGGATTCTATTCTTGATACGCAATGTGGCGGAAATATTGCAACATGCATCAATACACCCTGGGCACTCAAAGCAGAGAAAGGATTTATTTTGAATATGCAATTGATAGAGACAAATCGTTAAATTACCGATTACAAAAATGAAATTATTACAAATTATTTTGTTGACAATTTTGGCAACAAATGCATACACTCAAATAAAACACAATGTTTACATGTTGAGTTTGAGTGACAAAAATAACAGCCCTTACAGTGTGTTGCATCCTCAGGATTTCCTTTCTGTTCGTGCAATAGAAAGAAGATACGTTCAAAATATCAGCATCGATGAAAGAGATCTTCCTGTAAATCCGCAATATATCAAGCAAATA
>JBILRK010000363.1:0-3472 GCA_044372705.1 Saprospira sp.
TACTGACACTACTTTAATTGAAAAATTAAAAGAACTACCCTTTGTACTGGATATAACAGCTTTGGGTGTACACAGAACGCCTAAGGAAGCTAAATTGCAGGAACATTTTCCATATGAAAAGTACAAAGAAAGCGATAATTACTATGGTTCGACACTGAATCAGATTGCTATGCTGAGTGGGCATGTACTGCAAAGTATGGGTCATGATGGCAGTGGAAAAAGAGTGGCAATTTTCGATGGCGGATTTAGCAACGTTTACCGAATGCCGGCTTTCGATTCATTATATGCCAATAATAGCATTTTAGGCACTCGTGATTTTGTTGAAGGCGATGAATTTGTTTACGAAGCAAGTTCACATGGCACGCAGGTACTTTCCTGTATGGCTGCCAATTTGCCCTATCTGGTTATGGGAACTGCTCCAGGAGCTTCCTATTATCTTTTCAAGACCGAAGATGTTGGATCAGAATTTAAAATCGAAGAATTTAACTGGGTAGCAGCAGTCGAATATGCCGATAGTCTAGGCGTAGATGTGATTAATTCCTCTTTGGGATATACTTCCTTTAATGATGAATCGATGAATTACAAATACGAGGACTTGAACGGTAAAACAGGCATCTGTTCTCGCGGAGCAGATATTGCTGTAGAGAAAGGAATGCTAGTGGTAAACTCAGCTGGAAATGAAGGTGATGGCAGCTGGAAGTATATTGGAACTCCCGCAGATGGTATAAATGTCATATCGGTTGGTGCGGTAAAATCAAATGGCTCCAGAGCCTCTTTCAGTTCTTATGGTCCTACCCCTGACGGCAGAATTAAACCTAATGTTTCAGCTCAAGGCAGCAGAGCAGTAGTTGCCGCTATGAAAGGTTATGCAGTGACAACAACAGACGGAACTTCCTTCTCCTCTCCTATTATGGCAGGTATGGTTACTACGCTTTGGTCTGCTTTTCCCGATAAAACAAATTGGGAAATAAAAGACGCTATTGAAGCATCAGGCAACCAATCTATGCAACCAGATAGTTCACTTGGCTTTGGAATACCAGACTTTTTCAGAGCTTATTTATACCTCATGGAAGCTGGCATGGCTATAACACTTAAAGGTGACATGTATTCCAGTGCCACTTTGATTGATAATCAATACAAAATAATGGTTGAATCAGAAACAGCTGAAATTATAAACTATAGTCTTTTCAATAAAGTTGGTCAAATAGTTTACAGTTCCAGTTTAATTGCCGGACCTTTTGATGTAAAATCGCTTGAAATACCCATGTTAAAAGACTTAGAGCCGGATTTTTATTACATAAAAATACAGGTCGGTGCCAATACCTATTTTAGTCAAATTGTTAAAGGCTAGTCATGAGAAAAGTTTTAGCAATAATGCTGATTTTACAAGGAATGGCAATCTTAAGCTTTGCTCAAAATGAAAATAATAGCATGAAACTTAAAGAGGGAACCTGGAGGGCTGTATTAAAAATTAAAGAGGATATCGAGCTTCCATACAACTTTCAGATAACAAAGAATGCTGAATTGATTATCCAAAATGCTGAAGAAAAAATTGTAGTTAAAGACATAGTTTACAATGGTTCAAATGTAAGCATCTACTTTCCTGTATTCAGTACATACGTCGAGGCAGTTATTAAAGACAATAACTTGGAGGGTTATTGGATAAATCCGGAAAAAAAGGATTATAAGATTCCATTTTTTGCCCAACATGGACGAAATGAACGTTTTGCGGCGGCTGAAAAAACAGCTTTGGCCGATGTAAATGGCAAATGGGAAGTTACTTTTAGTCCAGGTACAGAGAATGCGTATAAGGCAATTGGTCTTTTTAAGCAGCAAAGCAACAAAGTCACTGGAACTTTTTTAACTGAAACAGGTGATTATCGTTTTTTGGAAGGACAAATGGAGGAAGGTAGCCTAAAGCTTTCCTGTTTTGATGCTGCGCATGCTTTTCTTTTTACCGCAAATGTTAAAAAAGACAGTATTTTTAACGGAATCTTTTATTCCGGCAAACATTGGAACGAATCTTGGGTAGCAGTGAGAAATGATAATTTTGTGCTGTCAGATTCCGATACACTGACTTATCTTACTAAAGGTTATGAAAAGTTGGATTTTAACTTCCCTGATGAAAAAGGGATAATAACAAGCCTTTCAGATTCAGATTATAAAAACAAGGCAATTATTGTACAAATCATGGGCAGTTGGTGTCCGAATTGTATGGATGAATCGGTCTATTTGAGTGAAGTTTACAGTAAATACAAATCGAAAGGCCTGGAAATTATAGCCATAGATTATGAAATAAGAAATGATTTTGAAGTGTTTAAGCGTAATGTTGCGCGAATGAAAGAGGATCTTGGTATAAATTATAAAATTGTTTTTGGTGGCACTTCTAAAAAATCGGAAGCGGCAAAAACCTTACCGATGCTGAATCATATCATGTCCTACCCTACGACCATTTTTATTGACCGAAAAGGAAAAATTAAAAAAATACAAACTGGTTTTAATGGTCCTGGAACTGGGAAAATCTATGAAGATTATAAAAAATCAACCAATAAACTGATTGAAAAAATATTAAAATAAAACTATGAATTTTTTTAAAACCTTAATTATCTTTCTTTTAGTAACTAACATACTGAAAGCTCAACAATTACCACAAACAAAATTGGTCAGTTTTGAATTGATAAAAACTTATACCAAGTCCGACCTGGAGAAAAAATGGAAAGAAGCAGGCATCCCAAAGGCTATAGCTCCTATACAATATGATGTTGAAGTTTATGAATTTATTTATAATACCTGTTGGCACGACAATAGCATTATAAAAGCCTCGGGGCTTTATTTTGTACCTAAAAATGCTAAGAATTCACCCTTGATGGTGTATCACCACGGCACACAAATCGAAAAACATCGCGAAGTGGGCTTGGGTGGTGAAATGGCCATCTGCATTGGATTTGCAACAGATGGTTTTGCCGTTGCCTATTCCGACTATGTAGGTTTGGGCAAAGGTGAAAAATTCCACCTATACCATCATATTCATACCGAAGCTTATGCATCAATTGATCTTGTAAGAGCAATAAGAGAATTTAACAGCAAGCACAATATTAGCCTTAGCGAGCATCTTTTTACTACTGGATATTCTCAGGGTGGACATGCCACAATGGCATTTCAAAAAGTGGTAGAGGCTGATCCTAAATTGTCCAAAGAGTTTAAGTTTACTGCATCGGCACCAATGTCGGGAGCCTATGACCTGACTGGTGTACAGGAGGGAAATATGTTTAAAGAATACTCGCATCCTGGCTATCTGCCTTATCTTATGGTGAGTTTTCAGGAAGTGTATAAGTTATATGACGATTTGAAAACTGCGTTCAAGGCACCCTATGATACAAAGGTTTTGTCTTTATTTAACGGACAACATAGCATGGGCGATGTAAATCGCGAGATGCCTAAAATACCTAAAGACGCCATTAAAAATGAAATT
>JBILRK010000061.1:0-7989 GCA_044372705.1 Saprospira sp.
ACAAACCACTCCACAACCAATATTCTGTTAGGAGCTGTACCAGTTACTAGGAACTGAACATAACCAGTTGTACCTGTCGCCAAGTCATCCCAATAAGGATAAATTTTGGGAATGTTTGTCGGATCGGTAACCTGATTCGAAAAGTCATTTGTAGCTGTAGCGCCACCCAATAATAACCAACCATCGGGAGATACAGAAAACTGTGAATATGACGCTCCGTTAAAGCTGAAATTGAAACCAATATTGCTTGGAGCAGCAGTTACATTATCATCATTTCCGGTAGTTAAAAGTTGCGTAGCACCTGTCATGTTTTGCAGTGTTGTACCAGTACCGGCCGAATAAACATAAGCATTTACAGGGAAAGATGCCGTTTCAACATTTAATTGACTGCTGCCACCAACACAAACATCTGAAGGAGTTGCAGTAACGTTAGTGATAACTGGAGTTGCAAAAACATTTACTGCAGCAGTTGTGCTGGCTGTACAACCGTTAGCCTCGGTTCCTACAACTGTATAAATAGTTGTTGAAGCGGGACTTGCTGTTACAGTTGCACCTGTTGTAGCCGAAAGGCCTGCAGCAGGTGACCATGTATAGCTTACAGAAGTACCTGAAGCCGTAAGATCTGAAGTGCCTGAAGGTAAACAGTTTGCTGTAGATACAGGCGTAACAGAAATTGTTGGCAATGCGTCAATCAAAACTGCTTTTTCAGAAGTAACTGCAGACTGTCCGCTGATTGAACAGGTAACAGTTACTGAATAATAAGTTGGTACTGTAAGCGGGCCTGTAGCCTGAAGGTTTGTTGTACCAAGGTTGGTGTAAGGACCGCCAGGAGTTGTAGAGAATCCCCACTGGTATGAAGTTCCTGCATTTGAAGATGCACCAACAAGGGAAAGGTTAGTTCCTCTGTTCAAACAAACAGAACCTAGTCCGTCGATATTACCTGCAGTTGGAGCACCAGAACAACCATCGATAATGTATGCACCGAGGTCATTATCAGTTCTCGTTGCACATTCAATGTCTTGAGTGATGTATGCCTGTGGAGTAGTACCTGCATTGTTTAATGCAATATTACTTACATGGAGATCTGCATTGTTGTTCACAAATTGAGGATCTAAGGCAATAGAGTTTGCATCGAGCGGGGCAGCAGGTGTAGTTATAGCTGCGTCAAAATCGGCTATAGTTGTTCTTGTAACAGTACCTGTTACGGCCATAAAACCAGAAACACCTGAACCATTAGCAATAAAGAAATTATTGAAGTTTGAAGAAGATGCTGTACCAATTGAAGCTGCAGCAGAAGTAGCCCAAACCACGTGTCTGGCTAGACCTGTTTGAGCATTGGTAAAGTTCGCAAAGTTATTATTGCGCAAATTGTAAGCACAAGTAGAACCATTGTTTTGAAATGCAGCATTTGAATAGGTTGGTGTTAAACCAAAACCAATGCTTACACTATTGTTGTCAATATTGTAGGCCCCTGTAACGGAACCAGTACCTGCATACAAGCCAACTGCTCTCAAGGTAGCAGTTGCGGTACCTGTAAAACTGGTAAATACATTTGCAATGCTATTATTGTAAACTCTTGTTGCATTTGTACCTGTAGTGCTCATGTCAACATAAATGCCATAAGCAACAGATGTTGTTGTAGCGCTACCAAAGACCGAAACATTTACAGCTTTGTTGTTATAAACTTCATTGTTAGCTCCGATATTATTGGTAGTGTAAATACCTGCAGAAGTTGCCTGATTTCCAGCAATTGCAGAAATATCATTGTTAAATATTTTGTAGTTTTCACTACCTGTAATGTAAACGCCTCTAGCACCTGCAAAGGTTGCTGTTGTAGGACCCAGGTTCGTGAACGAATTGCGGACATTGCAACCACCTAATGTACCTATCTCAGTATTTTGGTCACGGAAGGTACCATTACCATTCAAGTAAACACCATTTATCGTATTGGTGATTACTAAATTGTAATATTTGTTGTTTGAATTGGCTCCGGTTGCATTTGTAGGTGTGATACCACCACCAGTGGTGCTTGCCGATTGTAATATTGCTGCAGAAGTTCCAGTAGCAGTAGTAATCGCTCTGTTCATTGTAATATTGGTATTTTTTATTACATTGAATTGAGCACCGTTTAATGCCGTAACATTTCTTACAATAAAGCCATATTCTACGGTTGCATCAGTTGAAGAGTTAATGTCAATACCGTCAAAAGTAAAATAATCTCCACCTGAGATTGTTATACCTGCGTCATTGGTGCCGGTAGTTCCGATGGGTTGTATAACCGGATTAGCTCCAGAACCTGACTTTTGAAAAGTGATGGTATTTACTAAAGTTCCTGTAGCCGTAATAGCTCTTTGCGGTTCAGCAAAAGTTTGTCCAGCAGTTACGTTGAAAACAATTGGATTTTCAATACAGACTGCATTTAACCAAGTAATTGCATCGTTGAAGCTGGCAAAGTTTGTACCTGCTGTCGGTAGTGTATTGTCAATGGTATAAGTCCCGATATTTGATGCCGGACTAGGAGCAAGAGATGTTAATGATATATTATCTACTACAGCAGCTGGGTTTGTACCTCCAGAGGTATCATTTTTCCATGAAAAAATAATACGGATAGTAACAGGTGCAGAACAGTTATTGAGCGCAGACTGTGGAATAGAAACGGTAACTGTTTGTGGCGTTATCTGAGTCCAGAAACGTCCTACTTCTGTTACGCCTGCTAAAAAAGCAGTTCCTAAGCTGGTAGTTGTTGCAGTAGGCACAAAAGTAGTAGGTGCAACAGATACCATAAGTGCATCCCAAAAACCTACTTCTCCATTGGCAAGCCAGTTGAAGCTAAGGGTAACACTGGTTTCACCAGCAGGAATTGTTACATCTCTGTAAAAATGTACAACTGTAGCCGCTGTATTGGTGTAAGCATTTGTAACACCGGCATCATTGGAGATAAATGCCGAGTTGTTGGTAAATCCTGTAGGTACCGTTCCGATAACCCATTGGTTGCCTGTTGCGTTGTTTGCTACTGTCCAACCATTGCCGGCAAAACCGCCGGGAAGTTCGAAACCACCTTCATTTGCGGGGTCAATCAGTACCGTTTGGGCATTGCTAAAATTCAATGCGCTCAAAAAGACGAAGACCACCAGAAGAATTCTGTGGATTTTTGTCATAATAGATTGTTTAATAATATTAAAAGTATAGGAATAAAAACGCGTGAAATTACTAGATTTTTTTTAAAACTTAAAGTTAAATTTAAGATTTGTTAATTTATTACACTGAAAAATATCAGAAAAAGTTTCGATTAAAAGGGTTTAATTTGACACTTAAGTTAAGTTTTAAAATGTAATTTACTTTAAAGCTCTAGTCATCTCTCTTTTTCCAATTGGTCCAGGCAAAGCTTCTACTTTAAAACCCACATTTTTTAAGGCTCTCTTGAAGGCCCCTTGTGCACAATAAGTAACCAAAATGCCATTATCTTTCAAAGCATTGTACATTTTTTGTAAAAACAATTCCTGCCATAGATGTGGCTGAATATTGGGTGCAAAGGCATCGAAATAAATCAGATCGTAAGATGAATTAAAGCTATGATGCTCAAAGTTATCGATAAAAAGATTAAAGTTTAAGTAACGTTTATCACATAATTTAATAGAAAGGGTTGATCCGGGATTTTTGTGCAAAGCGTGAAAAGTGTCTTCATCGCTTACTGCATCCAATAACGCTGGGTAATTGAGTTTTTGAGCTGTCTCAACACCTATCGGATAAAGTTCAAAACTATCATAGTCTATATCGATTTGCTTGTTTTTGGCCTCAAGGTAGGTCATAAAGGCATTCAGCCCAGTACCGAAGCCGATCTCAAGAATATTTATTTTTTCGAAACCTTTATTAATAAAATAATTTAAGCCTGCATCAATAAATACAGTTTTAGTCTCTTGAATTGAGCCATGAGTGGAGTGATAGCTTGCATTAAAAGCTTCTGAATGTATTGTATGTGAGCCGTCGGCAGTTTCAATGAGTAAATTCATAGCAAAAAAATATTGCGTCAAATACCAACTGTATCTGACGCAATGTTAACAAAGTATTATTTAAACTGTTCGCCTAATCCTGTACCAGCACGACAATTTTATCGGTTTTCCAGAAGTTTTGGCTATTTCTGATTATGACCTTGTTTCCATCAATCTGATAGCTGCCTGGATCTCTTTCGGGAAGTACATGGCTAATAGGTTTTCCGCTGCAGCTTATAGTTTTATTATCAAAGTAATTTAACCTGCTGCCATTGGCCTGTGCTGAAGATTGGAAACCTTTTGTAAGCTTTATACTGGTACTGCTGAGGATATCTTTTTGGCGAAGGAATTTTTTTGAACCGCAACAAACGTAAGCCCAAGCTTCTTTTCCGATAAATTCATTTTTCTTTTTAAGTTCAGCAATTGATTTTTCCAATTTTTTGTTTGTTGCCTCCAGCTTTTCATTTTTGGCTTTAAGGTCTTCATAGGCAACCGACAATTCGCTTTGATTTTCGGCAAGTTCTTTTTCCGTTTTTTTAATTGTGGCCTTCATTTCACCAATCATATTGCGTTTGCTACCCAATTCTTCGTCGATAACTTTTACCCTGGTTTCGGCCTGATCAATCATTTTTCTAAGTGATTCATTTTCCCCTTTGTATTTCTGCAACATAGCCTGCAGCGCTCTGGTTTGCTGTTGAGCATTTAAATTAGCTTCTTTAAGATCATTCAGTCTGCTTAGAATCTCTTCTTTTTGGGACTTATCATTAGAAAGTTCCATCTCTTTGTTAAGACTTTGAATTTGCTTATCTCTATCGCTGATGCTTTTGAGTGTATCATCAATAGCATTAAGCACCTCTATAGCCTCGGCATATTCACCGCGCATTATTTTAGCATTGTCCTCAACACTTCCAATGTCTTTGTTAAGCTTATCATTCTCTTTTTTGAGTTCCTCTATTTTTGAGCCAAAATTTTCACAGGCGGTCATTGACAAAACGAATAATGCCAATGAGCAAAAATGCAAAAATCGGCTTAAGGGAAATATGTTTTTCATAAAATTATCTTTTGAATTTTGCTTTATTCTTTGATTATCACAACTATTTTATCGGTTTTCCAAAACAGCTCATTGTCCAAAATCATCAATTTGTGACCATCAATTTTATAAGATTTTTCATTTCTTTCAGGAAGTACCGATTCAATTTTTCCATCACTGCCACATTCAATCAAATCACTTTCAAAATAATTTACCGAATAGCTATTTGCTCTCACTGCGCTCTGATATTCTTTGGTCAATTTTTCGCTGGTTTTGCTTAGAATTCCTTTTTGACGGAGCAACTTTTTTGTGCCACAGGCTACATATCCTCGTGCCTGTTCCTGAATGAAATCGGTTTTACCTTTCAAGTCGGCGAGGGTAGTATTTAGTTTTTCATTGTTAGATCTTAGCTCCTCATTTCTTTTTTTAAGTGCTTCGTAGGCTGCACTTAACTCACCTTTGCTTTCGAGCAGCTGAATTTCCATTTTACTAACAGTTGATCTGAGATCATTAATCACGCCCTGAACGTCGGCCAATTCCTGTTCCTTGGCGAGTAATCTTGTGTCTGTTTGAGCAATCATTTTCCTTAATTGCTCATTCTCAACTTTAAAAGCATACAATTTACTTTGTAATGTTCTTGCCTGATTCTTGGCAGCATCGTTTGCTTCTTGAAGCACCTGAAGCTTTTCGAGGATAGCCTGTTTTTTATCTAGATCCTTGGTTTCGTCAATTTTTCTAGTCAGTTCTTTTATATCTTTTTCCCTTGAAGTGATTGATTGCAGACTATCTTCAATCGCCTGTAAGGTTTCAACAGCATTGCCATATTCACCTTTTAAGGTTCTTTCTTCTTCAGACATGCTGTTCATTTTTTGTTGCAGCCTGGCATTTTCCTCCATCAGTTTTTCATATTCGGTTCTGCTTTCACAGGAGTTGAGGAAAAAAACTGCAGCAATGACTGTCACTGAAAATATATATTTCATAATTTGTTGATTACATTTTTCTTAAAAACTTACTTAATTATCCAATAAGCTGGGGCTGAAACATCGGTTGATTCTATTATGATTTCTTTGTTTTTTACATAGATTCTTCCCTCCGGGATATCCAACAAAAACTCATCTTCTGTACTCTCTACAAATTTTATGCTCAAATTGTTTTTTTGAACAATAGCTTTCAGATCTTTTTTAAGATTGGATGTTAGGTTTACAGCTGCCTTGTATTCTATTGTATTTCCCAAATCGGCTGCTGCACTGAATTTGATGGTCAAAATATCAAGTGTCGCATCTTTTCGGTCAAAATATTTCATGGAACCAATAAATGTTTTATGATTTAAATCATCAAAATTTATGGCATCCACTTTCAAATTTTCCAGTTTTCCGGTAATTTCCTTTTTATATTTTCCTTGAGGAAATTCCTTGAGGTAATATTTTAGATGATAGACCGTATTTTCGGCTACTGCATTTTGGTACAAAATGCCATCTCTTTTTGCGGCAATTTCATTTTTATGTTTGCTCTCGGGAAATGCAATTAGGAAAGAATCCAGAGCTGTAATTGTATTCGATTCAAGTGCCTTTTTCCATGCTATTTCTTCTTCAGGGCTTCCTTTTGGAGTACAGCCCAACAAAGTCAGTGCAAAGAATGCTAAAAAAACTAACTTTTCCATCTTAGCCGGGAATTATGAATTTTTCAAGACCATAAGCATCCATTCTATTGTGGTAATAGTAGAGGAGATTTAAATCCTGACTGATAAAATATCCCTTTTTATTCATTGCAAGGGGTTTTTTAACATGGAAGGCACCTACATTTTCGATGCCATGTTTTACCAAATTTTCTACACTGCTGTTTTTGACAGTATCTGACAACTGAAGCTGTCCTGCAGATGCCAGTTTTATAAGTTCCGACCGCAATATTTCAATGTTTTTGTAAAGCAACTCTTTCGCTATGATTTTATCTTCTTTTGGAAGTCTGAGTACGCCGTACAAATCCAGCATCGGATATTTTTTTCTGATAATGTTAAAGGCAGTAAAAGCAATCAAATGACTGCTGAGAACAATGTTTTCGGCATGATACCTCGTAACTATTTTATCGGCCAGTTTTTTTGTGTATTCTTCATTTCTTTGACGATCATATTTTACTGCAGCGCCTGAAATGAAATAGTCTTTAAGTTCTACACTGTTGCCATGTTGGTCGTAGCTAACGCCGTTTATGTCTACAAAATTACCCATCACGTCCATGGGTTTGCCAAAATTGACAATTAGCTCAGAGCTGTTCGATACAAACTGACGTAAAAATTTTAACACCTTAAAAAATCCTCCAAATCCATCTTTTTCAACAAGATAAAGCTCTTTTCCAGTATGTTTCAGGTATTGTTCTATCAGACTTTTAGCTTCCAAAACTGCATGATAATTCAATACAACAGGAACAATAAAAATCTTTTGGCCATCCTCGCGCATCAGGTTGTTACACTGTGCATCGATGGCAGTTCCCAAAAGCCCTAATTTAACTTTTGATTCGAGATGTCCAGAGCGGGAACGTGTTCCACCTGGGAAAAAAAGTGTGTGTACGCCCCTTTCAATGGAAAGTTGAGAAAAGGATTTTAAGGATTCTAAATAAAAAGCATTTTTCTTTCTTCTGTCAAGCGTATAAGCGCCCAATCTACTAAAGAAATAGGCCATTATTTTGTTGTTGTACAAATTCAGTCCTGCGCCATAAGAGAATGCCAGCATGCCCACCCTGTCGGCAGCCCAGCCAATGAGAATTGAATCGAGATTACTGAAATGAGTCGGCACCAAAATAACGGTGCCCTTAGCTACCAAAGAACGCATTTCATCAATTGAGCCGGTTATCTTTAGCTTCTCGCTAAGTTTAGCCCTTTTCAAAGTCATGGTATTCAATATGGTATTGAACAACATGGGCAATACTTTTCTGGCGAGTTTATAGCTTGGAATTTTGAAATTTCCGGTTATTTCTCGA
>JBILRK010000062.1:0-7844 GCA_044372705.1 Saprospira sp.
AAAAACAAAGCTATCATATTTTTGAACAACTGCCTGCTGAATATATTTTTTTTCTATTTTTGTATTCTAATACAAAAAACAATTGCTGAGTATTTAAGATGACTTTATTGAAATCAATAGTCAAAATAGCTTTCAAAACACGCTTGAATAAAATTCATAGCTACATGAAAGATCCCGCATCCATTCAACAACAATGGCTAGGCAAACTTGTAGCCAGAGCAGCTGAAACAGAATGGGGGCAAAAGCATCATTATAAAGACATTAAAAATCAATCAGATTTTGCAAGGCAAGTAGCATTGAATGACTACGAGGAACTTAAGCCCTACATAAACCGAATGATGCTGGGCGAAAAAGACATCCTTTGGCCAGGGCGTACAAAATGGTTTTCAAAATCCTCGGGAACTACCAATGATAAAAGCAAATTTATTCCGGTTTCGGATGAAAATCTGCATCAATGCCACCTCAAAGGCAGCCACGACACAATTGCGCTTTGGTTAAATAGTAATCCGAATACCAAAATGTTTAGCGGCAAGGGTCTTGTGATGGGCGGCAGTCTCAAAGAATTCAGTGAATTTAAAGAAACCCTGCTTGGTGATGTGTCTGCTATCATGTTGAATAATATGCCTTTTTATGCCAAATATTTTCACAGCCCTTCGGTCGATATTGCGCTGATGAGTGAGTGGGAATCGAAGATTGAGAAAATGGCACATCATATTATTAAAGAGAATATGACCAGCATAAGTGGTGTTCCTACCTGGACAATTGTGCTATTCCGAAGAATCCTTGAACTAAGCGGCAAAAATAATATACTGGAAGTTTTTCCAAATTTTGAGCTCTACATGCATGGCGGCGTATCTTTTGAGCCATATCGCGAACAGTTTAATAGTTTTTTACCCTCAGAAAGCATTCAATATCGCGAGATATACAATGCATCGGAAGGTTTTTTTGGATCACAATACCAGAAAGACGATGATGGAATGTTACTATTACTCGACAATGGCGTTTATTACGAATTCTTGCCTATGTCTGAAATTGACAACCCAAATGCAGTTACAAAAAGTATCGAAGAGGTTGAACTAAACGTAAATTATGCCTTGATCATCAGTACCAATTCGGGATTATGGCGTTATATGATTGGTGATACAATAAAATTCACTTCACTGTTTCCACATAAATTTCAGATTAGTGGCAGAACCAAACATTATATAAATGTTTTTGGTGAAGAGGTGATGGTTGAAAATACCGACAAGGCGCTTGCAATGGCCTGTGCCGAGACAGGTGCTTTATTGAATGAATATACCGTCGGTCCAATCTTCTTAAATGAAGGAAAAGGAGGACATGAATGGTATATTGAATTTGAGAAAACACCCGATAATGTCGATTTATTCGCAGATCTCTTAGATAAAAATCTTCAAAACCTTAATTCTGACTACGAAGCCAAAAGATATAAATCGATGGCTTTGGAAAGACTCAAACTGAATCTTGTACCAAAAGGTAAATTTCACGAGTGGTTAAAATCGAAAGGAAAATATGGCGGACAGCACAAAGTCCCGCGTCTCTCGAATAGCAGACAGTATGTAGATGAATTAAAAGAATTTATGCATTTTCAGCAATAGACAACTGATTTTCAACGTATAGTCTTGTAAATTCTATTTAAAACTGGATCGACTTTTTATCTTTTTTTAAAAATTTCCCCCATCTAAGCATTCTCCGTTCTGACCGTCAACAATTATAATAATTGAATGTCGAGCATGAAAAATCTAAGCCTACAAAAAAAATTAGTAGCAAAGATTTGCATTTTCTCAAAAGCACTGTATATTTGCACTTCACTTTTTGAAAGTAACCGCAGAAGTAGCTCAGTTGGTAGAGCATAACCTTGCCAAGGTTAGGGTCGCGAGTTCGAGTCTCGTCTTCTGCTCCACCGTTTAACGGAAGTTCTCAAGACGGAACTTTTTTTTTCGAGAAAGTTTTTTCTGCAGAAGTAGCTCAGTTGGTAGAGCATAACCTTGCCAAGGTTAGGGTCGCGAGTTCGAGTCT
The DNA here is from genome assembly GCA_044372705.1 of Saprospira sp. Lineage (GTDB taxonomy): Bacteria > Bacteroidota > Bacteroidia > Chitinophagales > Saprospiraceae > Saprospira. The sequence goes on from JBILRK010000062.1 coordinate 2,038, forward strand.
CGTCTTCTGCTCCATATATTGGTACGCCCGGGTGGTGAAACTGGTAGACACGCAGGACTTAAAATCCTGTAGACTGAAAGGTCTGTACGGGTTCGATTCCCGTCCCGGGTACCAATTTTTATTTTTTTTGCAGAAGTAGCTCAGTTGGTAGAGCATAACCTTGCCAAGGTTAGGGTCGCGAGTTCGAGTCTCGTCTTCTGCTCCACTTTAAAACCGAAGCGCCTGCTTCGGTTTTTCTGTTTAATAGCTCTAGCTTTTTTAGTAAGATGACAGATTTCGAAGCATTTTATGAACAATACAAGATGTTGGGACATAAATTGGCTTCAATCTCATTCAATGCCGGTCAAACAATTGCTTTTTTCGATACTCAGACATTATATAACGGTATGTATATTGTTACAATTGAAAATGGTACAAATGTTTTCAGCAAAAAGGTAGTAATAAACAAGGATTAATATTTTGTTAGTTGTAAACTTTGGGACCCTTATCCGCATGTCAGATTTGGGTCTTTTTTATTTTAACATTCATCAAAGGCAACTATTTATAAATATTATGAAAAATAACATAATATGTATATAGCTTATCTGCCTGAAAGATAATTTTGCATTGACCTGACATTGCAAATTCTAATTTTATGAAAATATAAAAATAAATACGGCCGCCTTTTTGTATTTTTTACAAAAAGTCATATTTTTAGGCTATCAAAACAACCGCTTATGAAAATATTTCAATTTTTAACGCTCTTTTTAGTCCTTTTATCTTTCAGTTCTTTTGGACAAACCAAAACTGTAAATGGAAATGTAAGTGATGAAAATAATCAGGCACTACCAGGCGTTTCTATTATTATCAAAGGAAGTCAAATAGGTACAACAACCGATATTGAGGGAAATTACACCTTAGAATACGACAATAATCCTGAAATCATTCTTGTATTTTCCTATGTGGGCTATCAAAGCCAGGAAATTCTGCTTGCGGGAAGAACTGAACTCAGCATTTCCATGAAGCCCGAAGAAATCATGAAAGATGAGATTGTTGTCATTGGTTATGGTCGGACAAAAGCTAAAGAACTCACTGGTGCCAGTTCAAGAGTAAAGGGTGAAGACCTTGAAAAGATGAATATGTCGCGAGTAGATCAGGCATTACAGGGCAAAGTTGCGGGTGTAAGTATCAATACCAATTCGGGTTCACCGGGCGGTTCATCCAGTATTAGAATCAGAGGTCTCTCTACCTTTGGAGATAACGATCCACTTATTCTGGTTGATGGTGTTATTTACGATTCAGAAGGACTCAATGCACTTAATCCAAATGACATCGAATCAATCAATGTGTTAAAAGATGCTACTGCTGGTATATATGGGGTGAGAGCTGCAAATGGAGTCATTATTATTGAGACTAAAAAAGGACAATTGAATTCGAAACCTAAATTTGAATTTTCGACCTATGTTGGTTTTCAACAAACTGCTAAAAAATTGAACCTACTTACGGCTGAAGAATACGCCGTTATAAAAAATGAAATGTTTGGTACTGCTGGTCAGCCAATGCCTTTCAATAATACTGGCTTGGGCATCGGTACAAACTGGCAGGATAGCGTTTTCTCTTCTGTTCCTATTCAAAACTACAATTTATCGATGAGCGGTGGTTCTAAATCCACCCGCTATTCATTGGGCTTGACTTACTACAATCAGGATGGCATTGTAGGAAGAGACAAGGCTCACTTTTCGCGTTATAATGGTAAGGCAAATATCAGTTCCGATCTGAATGAACGTTGGCAGTTGAATTCTGTATTGCTGTTCTCAAATGAATATCGAAAAGGTTTACCCGAAAACGGAATTGGCTCGGTACTTTATAATACCATCAATGCTTTCCCAAATGAACCAATCAGAACACCGGATGGCAACTATAGCTATTTGGAAGAAGTAGCCGACATTATCAATCCGATTGCTCAAGTTGAAAACACCTACAATTTTACATGGGCTAATAAATTTGTGGGCAAAGAGGAACTTCAGTACAAAATCACAAAGAATTTATTTTTCACCAACAGGTTGAATTATAATTTTGCAATTGTCGATACCAAGGTATTTTCTCCTTTGGCATGGTATGGTCCCGGCAAATTTGCCAATACTGCACTCAATGCCAATTTGGATGCACCTCAGGTAGAAATTGCCGACAACGTTTTTGTTGAGAGAGGTTCCTCTGTTTTTGAACAGCGTGCTACCTTTACCGATTTAAACTATGAGGCATTTCTTAATTACGAACAAAATATCGACAGCCTACACAAGATAAAGGCAACAGGCGGTATCAGTGTTTTCCACCGAAAAGGAAATGCCCTAAATGGAACAGCTTTCAACATTCCAAATAATTCCATCGAATTTGCCGATATCTCAGCAAATACAGCAGCAGGAGGTTATTTGAACAACACAGGATCTTTCGAATTTACAGAAAGATTACTTTCTGCCTTCCTCAGAGCCGAATATGCCTACAAATCTAAATACCTGGTTTCGGGAATCCTTCGCTCTGACGGCTCCAGCAAATTTGGTAAAAACAACCGTTATGGCTATTTCCCTACTATTTCTGGTGCTTGGTTAATTTCTGAAGAAGACTTCTTCAAAAATAAATTTATCGATTTTTGCAAATTGCGCTTGAGTTATGGCATTTCGGGTAATGACCAGATTGCCAATTTTGCTTATCGTGCCTTGCTAAATGGCGAGGGCGTTTATGTTTTCGACGATGTCATTACACAGGGTGTTGCGCTGGGAAGAGCTTCAAATCCAGATTTGAAATGGGAAACTACCGGACAGTTCAACGCAGGATTGGATCTTACCTTTTTCAAATCACTCGACTTGACGCTAAATTATTTTATCAAAAATACCTATAATTTGCTTTTCCAGCCCGATGTATCTGCCGTAATTGGCTCCTATGGCCCGGGAGGTGCAGCTCCTTTTATCAATGCAGGGAATGTAAGCAACAAAGGATTTGAAATTGAATTGGGATATAATTCTACCCTATTCAATAGTCTGAAATACAGCCTTAATTTTAATACAACATTGCTTCAGAACATCGTCACTAAAGTACCTGAAGGCGTTGATTATTTACCCGGTGCCTATTTTGGTGTTGGCGGAAATGTCGCAACCAGATTCGAAGAGGGTTATTCAATTGGTTATTTCCATGGTTATGAAACTGCAGGAATTTTCCAGACTCAGGAAGAAATCGATGCATCATCTGTTGTTCAGGATGGCGCCAAACCAGGAGATTTCAGATTTGTTGACCAAAATGGCGATGGTGTAATCAATTTCAGCAATGATACTGATAAAAAAATGCTTGGTTCTGCAATACCAGATGCAGTGTTTGGCTTCTCACTTTCTTTGTTCTTCAAAGGATTCGACTTTTCAGCTAATTTGTATGCAGCTGTAGGTCAGGAAATTATCAGAAATTACGAAAGAAATCAGCCTTATGCCAATCAACTAGATTATGTAATTGACAGATGGACTGGTCCCGGCACTAGCAACATTCATCCACGTCTCACTGTTGAACCAACCAGAAACAATGTTTTTTCCAATTACTACGTTGAAGATGGTTCATTTTTAAGGCTCAGGAATATACAGCTGGGCTATACTTTGCCATCGAAACTGTTGAAAAAAGTTAAAACTGAATCGCTTAGATTCTATGTTGCAGCAAATAATCTTTTCACCATCACCAAATACAAAGGTTTCGATCCGGACATCGGTCCAACAGCCGGTACCCTTTCTTCGGGGGTTGACTTCGGATTTTATCCACAGGCAAAAACAATTATGGGTGGTGTAATTTTAAAATTTTAAGACCATGAAAAGACTATTAATAAACGCTAAATTGCTTTTACTGATTCTTATTTTTATAAGTTTTGGCAGCTGCAAAAAGTTTTTGGATGTAAATCCGCCTTATGGTCAGGATGCAGAAAATTATTTTCAGACTCCCGATGATTATGAACGAGCTTTGGTAGGCGCCTATGACCTTCTGCAGGCCTCTTTCCTATCGGTCTGGATTGGTGAAATTGCATCTGACAATACAATAGCAGGCGGCGAAAGCGCCAATGATACCGAAGGGCTGCATCAGATCGATGCAATGACTCATGGGGCAGTAAACAATGAGCTTCGCAGTATCATGCGCTGGAACTATGCCGGAATTACAAGAGCTAACTATATCCTGGAATTTCAAAACAATATAAATTTCAGCGGAAAAGATCAAATCATTGCCGAAGCTAAATTCCTTCGTGCATTTTATTATTTCGAACTTGTTAAATTTTTTGGAGATGTTCCATTAGTCATTGACCGACGCATTGGCGCAAGCGAAGTTACTCAATTGGACAGGTCACCAAAATCGGAAGTTTATGCCCAGATTGAGAAAGATTTAACAGAAGCTGCAGCTGTACTTCCTGTAATTGCCAGAGCCAAAGGCAGGGCTACAAAAGGTGCTGCTCAATCATTGCTCGGCAAGGCTTATCTTTATCAGAATAAATATGCAAATGCCGCTCAGGTATTCGACGAGGTTATCAACAGTGGCACTTACAGCCTTATTGCAGATTATGCCGACTTGTTTACTGTAGCCAATGAAAACAATAGCGAAACAGTTTTTGACGTGCAATACACAGGAGCAGAAGGCGGAGGCTATGGTTGTCTGGTTTGTTTGGAAGGAAATGCCGGTCCCGGTTTTCATGGCATCAGACAATACAATGGCCCTGTTTACGGCGATGGCAATAGTTACAATCTACCTACACAAAATCTATACGATGCCTTTGCATCGAATGATCCAAGAAGAGACCTTACAGTATTAGACATCGATGCCTTTATTGCTGCTCAGCCTAATTCAGCTTCTATCACTTACGCAGTTGGCGCTGGAGGCCATACAGGTTTTTACAACAACAAGTACATCAAAAGACAAGGCGAAATTGGCCTTCCAGACGATGACCTGACAAGTCCTGTGAACTACCGAGTTATCAGATATGCCGATGTACTGCTTATGGCTGCAGAAGCCCATTACCAAAATGGCAACAGTGGCTCTGCTCAAAACTATTTAAATCAGGTACGTAACAGAGTTGGTATGTCAAGTATCAATATCAGTTCAGTGCAAGAAATCTGGAATGAACGCCGTTTGGAACTCTCCTGCGAAGGGCATAGATTTTTCGATTTAGTAAGAACGGGTCAGGCTGCAACAAATATCAATGGTTTTCAGTTAAATAAACATGAACTCTTTCCAATTCCACAAATTGAAATAGACCTCGCAGGAGGTAAATGGAATCAAAATTCAGGTTATTAAAAGCAATTATCATGAAAAATATACAATTCCTTATACTACCACTGTTTGCATTAATACTTACAGTATCCTGTAAAAAATATGAACCCATGCTTGGCGATCCGCCCAAGCCTGAAGATGCAGCTTTTACCTATGCTGCCAGCGCAACAAGCAACAATATCATTGAATTAAGGGCAAGCAATCCAAATGTTATTGCAAAATGGGATTTAGGAAACGGACTGAGCGCCGATGGAACAAATGTTCGCGGAATTTATCCTTATGCAGGCACATATTCTGTAAAATTGACCATCTTTACAAAAGGAGGAAGCGTTTCCAGCACACAACAGATTCAGATTGCACAAACCGATTTCACCTTACTGGACAATCCTCTGTTTAACAGTCTTACTGGAGGCATTAATGGCCCCGGTTTCAAAACCTGGCATATCGATTCACTGGTACCTGCACATTTTGGTGTAGGTCCCGATCCTACAGGCACGGCTGGCAATTATCCTCAATGGTGGGCTGCAGGTGCTAATGACAAA
>JBILRK010000063.1:0-7791 GCA_044372705.1 Saprospira sp.
GCTGTTGAATATTTTGGCCGATGTGTCGACAATTTGAAAACAATCCGCTGCTCATTCCATGCCAATTCCTGTCCCAAATAAGCAGCGCTGCCCAGTGTGTTAAAAGCAATATCGCCCCAGCTCCAGCCCCAGGCTTCCGAAAAGCCATCCATCAGCTCAACTGTAGTCTGGAACAACATGCCGCCTGCAAAGCCAATCCATCTTGATTTTTTATTGGGTACTCCTGACCATTTATACAAATCACCCACCCATTTACTTTCGAAATAGGCTGTAAAGAGATGCCCAAATTTATCGTGCTGTCGCCAGCCATACCAATCATTAAATACATGAAAGCGAGATTGTTCATAATCTGAATACCAGGCGCTCGCCAAATAAATCGATGTGGCAGTATAGCCAGAAACCAGTCCGCCGCTGACAATGCCGAAGCGCAGCGGATTAAATTTTGTAGCAGGTTCAAAAAATCTGGGTTTAACAGTCAATGTAGAATCCTGCGCCCCGATTCCAAGTTTAAACAATAGTATAAAAAACAAGATTAATAATGGCCTCATGTTCAGTTTGTTAGGTTTTACTGTTTTGCCTGCGGTCAAAAATTTAAAGAATTTCAATATCATCATCGCTTAAGCCGAGTAGAATAATCTTTTGTCTTTCTTCGTTTTAGGATCTTCAAGTATGGTGCAAACTGTATAATTTGCAGCCTTGTTTTTTAATCAATACAAAGTATACAAAGGGCAGTTCCTTAAAGCTTAGCTACTAGACAGGAGATTATCACTTTATTGAAATGCCAATATACTCAATGGCAAAGATATTTTTTAATTTCTGCCTTAAATCTTGTTGTCATAGTTCAAAAGCTCGGATTTTTCTATCTTTGAGGCAAATCTGTCTTCTATGCCAAATCCCAGAGTTGCGTTAACTTTTATTTTTACTGCTATTTTTATCGATGTTATTGGTCTGGGTATTATCATTCCTGTTTTGCCGGCTCTATTGAAAGAAATGAGCGGGGGCGATTTAAGTATGGCCTCGGTTTATGGTGGTTGGCTAATGTTTAGTTATGCTGCCTTTGAATTTTTGTTTGCCCCACTCATTGGTGGATTAAGTGATCAGTTTGGGCGCAAAAGAGTTTTGGTTGCCTCGCTCTTCGGCTTTACACTCGATTACCTTTTTTTGGCCTTTGCCCCAAATATCTTTTGGTTCTTTATTGGAAGGATAATTGCCGGAATTCTGGGTGCAAGTTATTCAACCGGCACCGCATATATAGCCGATATAAGTACTCCCGAGAATAAGGCAAAAAACTTTGGCTTAGTTGGAGTAGCTTTTGGACTTGGGTTTATTATCGGGCCATTTATAGGTGGAGTTTTAGGAGAGTTTGGCAGTAGGGTTCCTTTTTTTGCTGCTGCGGCTATTTCTTTTTTGAATTGCCTTTTCGGATTATTTTTTGTACCCGAATCTTTGAGTAAAGAGAATAGGAGAAAATTCGACATTCGCAGGGCAAATCCACTGGGTACTTTTAAGCAATTGAGTAAGTATAAGGAGTTACACATGCTTGTTATTGGCTTTTTCCTTTTTTACCTCTCTCAACATGCAGTACAAAGTACTTGGACCTATTTTAATATTGAAAAGTTTGGCTGGTCAGAATTTCAAATTGGGATTTCATTGGGCATCATAGGACTTTGGGTAGTCATGGTCAATGGTGTGCTCATAGACCCCTTTATTCGTTATTTCGGGATAGTAAAAGCCATTCTCTTGAGTTCTGTGCTAATGGGAATAGGTAACATTCTATTTGCCTTTGCAACAGAGGGTTGGATGATGTATATTTTTATGTTGCCTTATATCTTGGGAGGCATATGTGAGCCTGCTATCCAAAGCTTGATATCCAATAAGATACCGCTTAATGAACAGGGGGAAATACAAGGTGCTCTGACGGGATTAATTAGCCTGTCGAGTATCATAGGCCCACCTGTTATGTCATATCTTTTTTCCCTATTTACAGGCAATGACGCTGTTTTGTATTTTCCGGGTGCGGCATTTGTGTTGGGCGCGATTATTACAGTTGTTAGTACTATACTTTTATATCCTGCATTGAAAAAAATTAAGAATACGGACTCAACAGATTCGATATAATTATATGTAATCGAGGATTATTAGGCTTCATTAATAAAGTTCTGAATTAGATTTTGTATTTTTGTATCTATACACATGGACTTGTTTAAGTCCAATTATACTTTTTGCGCTAAAATCCTTGCTTTTCATTCGCTCAGTTCATGAGGTTTATACACTTATATATTTTGATGCTAACTTTTGCCCCATATTTTGTTAAGGGGCAAAATCAATATGTACGTGTAAAGGCAAAATCGGGAGATGGTATTTATGTTCTTCTTGGTCGTTATGGTTTAGATCGTTCACAATGCAATATTGATCGGTTTTGTGAGTTGAATAAATTAACTTTGAAATCATATCTTATTACGGATAAAACTTACCTGCTGCCGATTGAAAAATACGTTTACGATGGCAATTCAATTGAGAGTAGTCTAAATAGGCAGGATAGTTATCTTGCCAAACAGGTAGAGCGCTACAACCGCAGTATGTGCAGTTTCAAGCTTAAACCTGAGGACCATAGGGTTGGCTCAAAAGAACTTTGGTGTCCGCATCACTTACTTGCCTGTAACAATAGCAATCGCGAAGAATTTGTACCCAATGATCGATCTTTTGAGATTTTCGGTAAGAAATATGCCGAAGTAGCACTTGAGGATAAAAGTTTAGCTGGGGCGGTTTATTATATTGTTTCGGGGCATGGTGGTCCAGATCCCGGTGCTATGGCTACAGAGTCGGGTAAAAGAATCTGTGAAGATGAATATGCTTATGATATTGCATTACGCTTAGGCAGAGAGTTGCTCAGACACGGAGCTATTGTTCATTTCATCACGCGCGATGAAGATGGAATCAGGGATAATGAATTGCTCAATTGTGATAGCGATGAGGTGGTAAAAGGTGATCTTACAATTCCTTTCAATCAGTCAGAAAGACTGAAACAACGATCTGATATTATTAATGAACTTTATCGAAAGTATAAAAATAAAGGCATCGATTATCAGCGTACTATAGAAATTCATATCGATTCCAGAAAAGCCAATCAGCGAGTAGATTTATTTTTCTATCATTTTCCCAACAGCAGTATGGGAAAGTCTTTGGCTGAACTACTCTACAAAACCGTCAAAAGTAAATATGCGATTTACCGCAAAAATGGTGAATATGATGGTTCTGTAACAGCTCGAGACCTGCATGTTTTGCGCGAAGCAATTCCTACGACTGTTTTCATTGAAGTGGCCAATATTCAGAATGCTCAGGACAGAAAACGAATAGTCCTGCCGCAGAACAGACAATTTTTGGCCGAATGGCTCGCAGAGGGCTTGTTGAAAGACTATTGATTCTTTGACAAATTATTTTTGCCAATCCTCGAGGCGATGAAATAACTGCCCAAAAGTGCAGGTATAAACAAGTTAATGCACCAAAGGCTAAAGGTGGCAGCTAAAACGCTGCTCTGCTGATAAAAATCTTCATTACCCATTATTCCAAATATCCATAAAGCGATGCTGCCTCTTGCAATAAGTCCGAATGTAGGTGGTATAGGTAAGCCGGTCTGTAGCAAATATATTACTGAAATAGCCGACAGGTTGAGCACAATGTCATTGTTAATACCAAAAGCTTTGATAATCAATAAATATTGTAAGCTGTATACCAAATAACGCAGAAATGCAAAACCTAATGTCTTTAATAAAGTGCTTGTTGAATATTTCAAAATTTCTTTATCACTCAGCTTTGCAGCAAAGTTTTTTAAGAAAGATATGCTGCCTAATGTTTTAAGCAAGCTACTCATCTTGAAATAAAAAATTGACATCAACACCAGAATGATTGCAGCAAATAACAAAAGGTAATAAGCAAGTTCAATGGCTTCTTCATGAACATCAGTACAAATTATAGTTATAATTCCAAAAATTCCGCCACTCAATATGGCGATCCATTGAGCAATTGAACCCTCAATCGTAGCTATAACTGTATGAAGCCGCTGTTCTGATTTGACGAAAAGTACTCTGCCACCATATTCTCCAATTCGGTTTGGTGTAAAGAGTGAAAATGTCAGTCCTGATAGAACTGCTTTTGACATCTTTGTAATGCCTAACTTGTTATTTGCCGGCATCAGTGCCTGCCATTTTAATCCTTCGAGTGCCCAATTCAGCGGCATAAGTATGATTGCAAAAAGCAGAAAAGTTGTTTCAGCTATGGTTAATCCCTTTTGCCAAAAATATAGGTCATCCTTGGCGGGCATACGCTCTAATCCTTCCCTCAATTGATAAAATAAGAGCAACAGTAGCCCCGCAAATAAAGCCAATTTGAGCAGTATTTGAGTTGCTTTAAGTCTGTACACCCTTCTTATCACAAATAAGGTCGATTCCATAGATAGATTTATAGCACAAAAGTAATTATTTGTAGCTAAATATTTTGTCATTAAACAAAACCATATAAACAAAAAAACAGGCTGCTCATTTTTGAACAGCCTGTTTTTGAACAATAGTTTCTGATTATTTTTCTGAAGATGGTCTTTGAGCAGGTAAGCCATCGCTGTACTTGCCATTTCCTAATTTTACTTTTCCTGCATTTGGTCCCGCAGGAATTACATCTCCAACTGGTACCATATCTTCTGGATTATATTTATAGACATCGTGGTCAGCAGGCCAGTAGAAGATTTTACGTCCATCATTAGGTTGATTTGCAGCTTTTGCAGCAGCAGGTTCTATGTCTGCTTTTAAGTAAGCCGGACCAGGAGCCTGAGGGAAACGACCTTCGCCATAACCTGTTTTAGGACGAACGATAATCTGATATTGAACTTTACCATTGTTGGTACCACCATTTAGTTCTACTATGTCAAAACCTGTAGCTGTTTGGTTTACGATTGCAGCCCCGTTAAAATTAAGCATGTCTTGTGGCGTAAAGAAGGCGCGAATTGGATTTTGTGAGTCAATTATAACAATATCAGCCAAAATAGGATCAATATCCACATGTGCACGACCATTTACCATTACGGCTGTGCCATAATCCTGATACCAATATTCTGGAGATTCAGGTGCAGTCATTGTAATACGACCGTGATTTGAAGTTGGGATAATTTCCGAAACGGCATTTGTACCTGTAATTTTACGATTTATGCCACCTACAGTTGTTCCTACATAAGCAAAAGCTTGAGAGGTTGAAGCTGCATTAAGTGATTCAAAATATCCACCTGCCCTAGTTGCGGTGCTACCGTAGGCAAGGCCTTGAACACCAAATGCATCCTGATTTGTAGAGTTGGCAATCCCTTGTACTCCGATTGAATAACCTGGATTACCAGTTACAGTACGGTTCGTATATCCACGCAATGCAATTTGGTTCCCAGCAAGAGTAGTACTGGTAACATTTAATTGGTTATAGTTGGCACTTGGATTATATGTTGCAGAAGCATTTTGAACATAGTTATATGAAGCCATCCAAACATCTGAAAAGGAAATATTCGCTGCAACAGTAGCAGCACCTGCAGATTGTGCATAGATACTGGTATAACCAGCAGCAGGATTATTAGCATAAACACCCGCACCTTGTAGGGTTTGCACAGGAGTGCCAAATGTAATATTGGTTTCACGTCCCAAATAACCACCTACGTTGTTACTGTGACCAAAAATAGCATCTCCAGTTCCACTGCTAACATCTAAGATGTTAGTCGGAGCTGCAGTTCCAATACCTATCCAACCATTTGTCTGTTTAACCCTTAATCTTTCAATGTTGTTAGTGCCAACAACAAAATCTTGAGCTCCTGATGTTCCTATCCAATTCTCAACAGCGCCAATCAGGGAGGTGCCATAAGTTGCAGGATTAGCAGGGCTGACAATTCCAGTATTGCCTAATAATTTCCAGTCGCTACTTTCTCCGTTCAGTAATCTTACCCATTTTACACCATCCCAATAGTAATAACCAGGAATGACATTGTTTGGAGTTGTACCTGCAGTTGCAGTATTGAATACTAGCAATGAAGTTGCAGGAGTCGTAACAGGTGTAGCTGCATTTGTAGCCGTAAGGGCAATTCTAGGAATAAGAAGACCGCGATTTGCGTCAGTAATTTCCAATTTTGCACTTGCATCTGGTGTTGGGGTACCGATACCTACATTTTGAGCAGCCAAACTGCCCACTAAAGAAAAAGAAACTGCAATTGTGTAAAAATTTCTGTTCATAAAAATGTTTTTAAATTTTAATAATTGTAAAAATTACAATAAGTCATCTAAGGTAGTGACAAATGTTATAAAAGAGGTTAAAGTGCTAATTTATTTGCCAAAAAATATGAAATTAAAAAATATTTAAAAATTGTGCTGCCTACTTAAAATTTAGAAAATATATATTCAGAAGCGTTATAAATTAAAAAAAGGGCAAGTCGAAACGACCTGCCCTTATCTATACGTAAGAATTTTAAATTAGTTGCCTCCGCCTACAGGTCTTTTTAAATTTGTTGCATTTGGGTCGGGTTGTTTAGCCGGAACTGTGTCCCAACGCATTTGGGTTCCATCCCACCAAAGTGGTTGTGCGTTACCATTGGTGTTATTGTCATTGTACATTACATTTTCCATTTTTCTGTCGAATTCTTTGTTGAGAAGCTCTTCAGCAATTTCTGACATTTCACCAACAGGAGTTGTAGCAGTCCAAACAATCTGTACATTTGAACGACCATTGTTATTTTCACGAATCCAGAAACCATCTGCAGTAATGTTGTCAACATAAACACCATTGCTATTGCCTTGAGGAGTAGCAACAATGAGGATATTGTTAAGATCGCTGCTCATAACTTTTTTGAAATTATTATCGAAAGCTATGTAAACCTGACCATTATTGAGTTGTATTTTGCCTTTGCTGCTAACTTCGGGCTGCATAGCAGATGACATATAACCTGCAACACGCTCGTCAGTTGAAGTTGGCATCAGGTAAGTGAAAGCTTTGTTTGTGAAACCTTGTCCATCAACGTATAAGCCATAAGTCTGACCTTTGGCATGGAAACCATATTTAAGACCACGTACCCAACCGCCCATTACACCGCCATAGATACCAAGACCAATATGCGTATTTTGAGCAAGTTCTGTGTTGCCATCATTATAGATGTGCATTGGTCCGTTGTTATTTGTAGTATTAGCTCCAGGCAGCGCACGGCCTGTAGCAATACCTGTAGTGTAAGCCTGACCAAAACCATAAACAGAGTAATCGATACCATTGAATGCATAATAACCCAAAGAACCGTTAACACCATAGTTATATCCAAAAACACCACCGCTGCGAATTGTTGTTCCACCTGTACCATATACCCCAAACTTGTAAGTCCCGGCAGCTGTAGCTTGTCCAAAAACACCTGTAGCAGATGCAGCAAAGCTTGTTCCGGCAGTAGCTGTAAGATATGAACCACGAACCCCTGCACCTTGTGCATTGGTTCCGCTGTATTCTCCCTGAACCCCTGCAAAAATTGTTGTACCGCCTGTTACGGCTCCGTAAACCCCTGAACCATTATTGGCAGAGTAGCCATTAACTGCCCATGGAAAGGTAGCATTGCTTACACCATTCATCAAGTCACCTACAGCAACAGTGGCAGTAGCACCAATAAAGAATTCACCCTGATTCGTTAAACGACCGCGAACGACATTGTTCGTGATAAGATCGATACTTTGGTTGGTAGTAGTACCAAGACTTCTTAATGCAGTTGTGGCATTACCAGTTGTATACCATGCATCT
>JBILRK010000068.1:0-7587 GCA_044372705.1 Saprospira sp.
GGGTACGTTCTTTGTAAAAAGCATTAAGTTTACCCATAGCAATCTTCTCGAGCAGATCTTCTGCTTTACCTTCGTTGCGGGCAATTTCTTTAGCAATTTCAATTTCTTTTTCAACTAGAGTTGCATCAACCTGGTCTTTATCAACAGCAATTGGGTGCATAGCAGCAATTTGCATAGCGATGTCTTTACCAGTTGTGTCAAGACCTGCAACGTTTTTGTTATAACCAACAGCAACACCTGCTTTGTTACCCATGTGGATATAAGGAATTACATAACCGGCTTCGATACTGCCATAGCTGTTCAATTCAATTTTCTCGCCAATTACGCCCGTTTTTTCGATAAGCGCTTCACCTACAGTGATATCAGTAAGTTTAGTATTGAGTAGCGCTTCTTTGTCGGCAGGGAAATTGTTTAGCGCAACTGTTGCGATGCTTTTAACGAAGTTGATAAAATCTTCATTTTTGGCAACAAAGTCAGTCTCACAACCTACACGTACAACGATACCTTTGGTGTTATCGGCAGATGTAAGCGCAATAACAACTCCTTCAAGGGTTTCACGGTCGGCACGTTTATCGTTCAGTTTCTGTCCCAATTTGCGGAGATATTCAATTGCACCGTCGAAATCGCCATTGGCTTCTTCGAGAGCTTTTTTACAGTCCATCATACCTGCTCCGGTTTCGTCGCGGAGTCTTTTTACATCTGATGCAGAAATTTTAACGCTCATTTTTGTTTTTGATTTAACTGTTTGTTTAATTATATTAAATACTCCGCACAAAAGAGTCTGTACGGAGTATCATGAATTTGTTTGAATTTACTCAGCTTCTGCTGTAGCTTCTTCTTTCATATTTTTGCGTTCCTCAAGACCTTCACGGATTGCATCTGCAAGATAATTGATGATAATTGCAATTGCTTTAGAAGCGTCATCATTTGATGGGATTGCAAAATCAACAACTGTTGGATCTGAGTTTGTATCTACGATACCGATGGTACGAATACCAAGGCGGGTTGCCTCTGCTATTGCGAGGTGTTCGTGGCTAATGTCAACAACAAGCAAAGTATTTGGAAGCTTGTTAAGCTGTGCAATACCGCCGAACATACGGTTCAACTTCTCGTGTTTGCGAGAGAGTACCAGACGTTCTTTTTTGGTAATGTTTTCCAAAGTACCATCGTTGAGCATACGCTCGATGTTTTGCATTTTGCGAACCGATTTGCGGATAGTGGCAAAATTGGTCATCATACCACCCAACCAACGGTCGGATACGAATGGCATACCAACACTTCTAGCAGCATCTTCAATGATATTGCGGGCTTGTTTCTTGGTACCGACGAAAAGAATTTTCTTGCCGGATTTTGCCATTTGGCGAAGTGCATTTGCAGCACGCTCGAGGCACTCTACAGTGCGGTTTAGATCTATAACGTGGATGCCTTTACGCTCCACAAAGATATATGGACGCATTTTAGGATTCCACTTTCTTTTCATGTGACCGAAGTGGCAGCCGGCATCCAACAAATCTTTATAAGTAGGTGTTTGCATATCTTTTTTAATAATTTTGATACTACGGCGATTAACTCGCCATTTCCAATAATAAGATTAACGTTTGCTGAATTGGAAGCTTCGGCGTGCTTTTGGTTTACCGTATTTTTTACGCTCAACGGCACGTGGATCGCGTGTAAGGTATTTTTTGGCTTTGAGCGCAGGACGGAAGTCGCTGTTGATACGCACCAATGCTCTTGAGATACCTAAACGAACTGCCTCGGCCTGACCTTTGATACCGCCACCTTTAACGTTGACATTGATATCATAGATGTTTTGAACTTCAACAGTTAAGAGCGGATCTACGATCTTGCCCTGAACATGAACTACCGGGAAGTATTGTTTGTAGTCACGTCCATTTACTTGGATGCTTCCACTGCCTTGACGAACGTAAACACGTGCTACTGCAGTTTTTCTTCTTCCCGTCGCATTAATCATTTCCATATTTATGCTTGACTTTTACTATTTTTTGAAATCGAAAGTTAATTCTTGAGGTTTTTGTGCTGCGTGAGGATGAGCGGCTCCGATGTAAACATGAAGCTTCTTGATCATCGCACGACCCAATTTGCCTTTAGGCAACATACCTCTGATGGCATTTTCCAGGAGCATTGCAGGTTTTTTTGCCAATACCTCGCCAGCTGTAGCCTGTTTTTGACCGCCGGGATAGCCGGAGTAAGTCAGATAGACTTTTTTGTCCATTTTTCTGCCGGTGAGTGCTACTTTCTCGGCATTAACGATTACTACATAATCGCCACAGTCGAAATGAGGGGTAAATCCTGCTTTGTGCTTACCACGCAGAATCATTGCAATTTTTGACGAAATACGACCTAAAGTCTGACCTTCGGCATCAACTACCCACCATTTACGTACAACAGTTGCATTATTTTCGAACTGCGTTTTGTAACTCAGTGTATCCACAATTTTTTTGTTTAAAATTTTTACTAATCAATAAAGTGTAGCACTTTCGAACTGCCATAATCGGGAAGGGCTTTTCAAAAGCGAATGCAAATGTACAACGAGTATTTTTTATAAAAAAGCTTTTTGCATTAATTTTTTTTCATAAAAAATGATAAATCATTGATTTTCAATAATAGGATTGCATATCTTTTTTGAAAAAGTCATTTTTTAAGTTAAAAAACGCACATTTTGGCTAATGTTTTCAAAATCCGAATCGATTTTTCATAATTATTTAGCAATCAGTTAGGATTTGGTATCGAATTTTTAAAAAAGGCTAAAGTGGCTTAAACTTGCTTAAAAGTGTAAGCTCAGTAGTTTTTTAAAAGAACTTTATCAATTGTGAAAAGAAAAGTATCGACGACCCACAAGGTGTAATGTTGCGCTTCTCCGAAGCTTGTGTAAAATCTAGTTACTAGTGCCTAGTACCTCGTCCCTCGTCCCTAAAGTACTGGCTACTGACTACTAAAAAACTAGTACTAGTACCTGGCTCCTCAACACTAAAATTCTTTCCTCTTTCACTGCGTGGAGCTCTCTCGTCTTGGGACGAAATCGGTTCATCTTTCTTTCTATAAATCTTTAAATCTTCTGCATTTATTTCAAAACAATACCTTATATTTGCGGCATTCCTAAAAAAATTAAAAAACTTAAAAATGAGAAAGATTTTATTTTTGGCAGCATTCCTGACAATGGCATTATGGGGAAATGCGCAGAGCTGGACACAGCAGACTTCGTCGCTTAGTACTTCAATATCTAATGTATTTTTTATCAATGATTCTGTTGGTTGGACTTCTGGTAGGGTACTTTATACAAGTGATGGTGGAAATACATGGGCAGAGGAGCCATCAATTATATTAACTAATTTATCTGATATTTTTTTTAGTTCTGAAACTAGCGGTTGGATAGTTGGGAACATCGGTAGATTGTACAGAACAACAAATTCTGGTGCTACATGGAATAGTCCCTCAACAGGAACAAGTAATAGTCTTGAGGCTATTTATTTTGTAGATGATTCTAAAGGATGGATTGTGGGAGATCAAGGTTTGATATTGAATTCTACAGATTCAGGCACAACCTGGGCAAGCCAAACTTCTAATGTGAACACCTACCTCAGAGATATATTCTTTTTTTCAAATCAGAATGGATGGGCCGTAGGAAACTCTGGGACTATCCTTAAAACTGATGATGGAGGAAATATGTGGACTATAATTTCAACTGTTTATACAGAAAACCTGACCTCGGTTTTTTTTAGAAACCAATCTTTGGGTTGGGCTGTCGGATTTGATGGAAGAATTCTGAAAACTACTGATGGTGGGCAAACTTGGATAAGTCAAACTTCAGGTACAACTGCAAATTTATTTTCCGTTAGCTTCGTATCAGATTCCAAAGGTTGGGCAGTAGGGAACAATGGTACGATCATTAGTACTATTGATGGCGGACTTACTTGGAATTCAGATGCATCAGGTGTAAGTTCAAGTATTAGTCTTTTTGGAGTTTTCTTCAGGAATCAATCTCTTGGTTGGGCTGTTGGAAGTAATGGAACGATTTTGAAGTATACTGCGCCTGTTTCAACTCTCGAAGAAACAGCTAAATTGTTTGTAAATATATATCCTAATCCTATTGATAAAATTGTGAATGTGGAATTTGAAAATTATGGTAAATACCAGCTACAGTTAATAGACATGAGTGGAAAAATTATTCAAAATTTTGAGGTTAATGCTCAAAATGTTCAAATGAATTCAGCTTCATGGTCAGCAGGTGTTTACCGCTTAAACATAACAAACGACAAAGGTCAAATGAGCAATAAAACTATTGTTAAGCAATAAAATAGCTCAAATATATTTTTGTAAAAGCTGTCCATCTGGGCAGCTTTTTTTGTTGTATGGCTTTTCCCTAAAGGATATCCATAAATGTTTATCCCCAATCCCCCACTACTTTCCAAAAAACGGAACCAAGGGATGTCCGGCATGCTGTAATGTTGCGCTTCTCCGAAGCTAGTGTAAAATCTAGTACCTCGTCCCTCGTCCCTAAAGTACTGGCTACTAAAAAACTAGTACCTAGTACCTGGCTCCTCAATACTAAAAGTCCTTTCCTCTTCTTGTCTTTTTTATTCTTTCCCCGCCTCGGCCTTGCGCATGGCTTCCTCTGCCTGCTTCAATGCATCTTCGGCTTCTTTCATCGCAGCTTTGAAAGCAGTTGAATCACCTTTCAGCACAGCCTCTTCAGCAGTTTTCCGAGCTTGTTCCGCAACTTTTACTGCTGCTTCGGCCAAGGAAATGTAACGTTTATATACATCGGAGTTGCCTTTCTTACCAGCTTTTTTAGCTGAACGAACCAGATTTTTTACGACATTAATGCGGTTTTGGGCATATTTTACCGATTCGAGACTAAAGCTCGATTCACTGAGGTTAAATTCTGCTTCATCCGCTGCGTCATTTGCTTTGCGCAATGCTTCCTCGGCAGCACGCAACGCCTCGGTATAATCTTTGTCCTTTTTACCTTTTTTACCCTTAGCATTGGTCCCTGTAGAATCGGCTCCAAGTTCACGGGACTTTCTGGCTGCATTCGTGCTATCTTTCTCGCTAAGTGCAATTTCGCCTAATCCGGATTTTTGTAAACGTTTAGCCTTGCGTGCGGCAATTTTGGCTTTTCGCTGTGCCTTTTTATCCAATTTCTTGGCAAGTCGGGCAACTTTTCGGGCCATCTTTTTCTTTCTTTTGGCCTCTTTTTTATCCGTTTCGGCTTTTTGATAGCCCCAGATGATCTCCGTTTCAATAGCGGAAAAAGACCCGGATGAAACCATTTTTTCTATCGCCTTTCTTTTCTTTTTACCAATGCGGTTGCCATCCATGTACAACTTTTCGAGGTACATAAAATCTTCGAAACTGGAGGGAAGATCTCTTAGTTCATTATAGCGAAGGCTCAAAAATTTTAGATTCCAGTCGAGCATCGAGGTTGGGAAACGTATAATGAGATTAGAATCCAGGCTAAGCGTGGCCAGCCTATTGAGTGTTACTATGGAATCGGGCAGTGCACTCAGCTTATTATTTTCAAGTCTGAGGATATTCAATTTGGCAGCTTTTCCAATATCGTTCGGAATGCTTTGCAGTTTATTTCCCTCAAGATTCAGAATGGATAGGTTGGCGGCAAGTACAAAGTTTGTCTCTGCACTGAAACTTTCAATCTGATTTCTAGACAGTACCAATTCTTCAAGTGTTGGCAACATAGAGAGTTCATCCGGAAAAATACTGAGTCGATTATTATCCAGCCTCAGCGTTTTCAATAATGGCAACTCCCTGAAATTCTCTGGTATGGTAACAATCTGATTATTGTCCAGATTCAAAAACTGAAGGACTTCACAATTTGATATGGAGACAGGTAATTCGGTCAGTTGATTGTCATTCAAAAATGCCTTTTCCAATGCGATCAAATCGCCAAAATCATTTGGCAATGCACTCAGCTTATTATTATCGAGATAAAGCCTTTTCAGGTTTTTTAGATTTCCAAAACCGGGAGGTAGCTGCTGAAGCTGATTATCCTCCATTTTCAATAGCTCAAGGGCATTCAGTTTAGTGAGCGACAAGGGCAGACTTTGCAGTTTGTTACTTTCTAAACAAAACTTTTTAAGGCTGTCCAGTTCACCGATAAATTCTGTGATGCTGCTGATATTATTGTTGCGCCCAAAAACATATTTCAAATTTTTCAAGTACTTGATTTCGTCGGGAACAGTACTCAGTTTATTGTAATCGAAGGCCAAAACTTCCAAGGCTTTGAGACCACTTATTGTTTGAGGCAGCTCAGTTATTTCATTTTGATCAATTAAGAGCGATCGGAGATTTTTAAGTTTCCCGATTGTTTCGGGCAGGGCTTTGAGTTGATTATTTTCCATCGCCAGTAGTTCCAATCTTTCCAAATTACCAATTGAAAGCGGCAATTCTGCAATTTCGTTTGAATCGGCGAAAAGAAGTTTCAGGCTCTTCAGTTTACCAATGTTTTCGGGCAGTTTATTGATTTTAGTACCAGAAATTCGTAATTCTTCCAAATTGTTCAATTCGCAAAGCGCTTCCGGAAGTTCAGTGATTGTAGTTCCGCTAATTTCAAGATAAATCAGTTTGCTCAGGTATTGAATGCTATCGCTAAGGCTTGAAAGCGAATCGCCCGAAATAATAAGTTTGTAAGTGTTGAGCGGGTCTTTAAGTGCCTTGGAAAGAGAGTTTTGAGCATCAGACCTGGAGGAAATCTCGCTATAATTGGCCAAAATCCTTGTATTTTTCATGCGCACAAAGGCATCGGGCATATTTTGGATTGGATTGGCATCTATGTTCAACAATTCCAGACTGCCCATATCGCCAATAGCTTCGGGCAATTCGGTCAGTTCATTGTTATTCAGCATGAATTGTTTTACCCTTTGCAGCGCAGCTACTGATTCAGGAACACGGCGAAGACGGTTATTGCTCACTGATATTATTTCCAATTTTTGGAGATTCCCAATTTCGCTTGGCAAATCTATCAGTTGATTAGCATCCAAATATATTTTTTTCAGGTTTCTGAGTTGACCAATCTCCTCTGGCAATGCTGTAAGTTGATTGTTGCTGAGATTTAGCTCCTCGAGGAAGCGTAGGTCACAAACTGCAAGGGGCAACATGCTAAGTTTGTTATTACTAAGATCGAGGTAAACGATTTTGCGCATTTCTCGAATGGTATCGCTTAGCGTCTGCAGATTGCTGCCGCTGAGGTTAAGATTATACACTTTTGAGGGTGTACGAAGTGCTTTCTGCCAGGAGGTATAGGATGGGGTTTTCGCCATTTCTCCCCGCTCTTTTTCACTCAATTCTGGCTGGGCAAAAAGGGCTAGGTCAAAAAAAAGAAATAAAAACAGCAGAATGCAGGTAGGAAATCGGGTTTTCATAGCTCAGCTAATTTTCGGTCTGCACAAACTTACACATTCTGCAGGAAAATTGACTGAGATTTCAATAATTTTTAAAAATATTGGCATAAGCCGATTTTTTAAAAGTACAAATTGCTTTTAAAATAATCAGATTTCAACTTGAAATAGTTTTAGTTCAAATGAACTGAATATAAAGCCGCTGCAATTTCAT
>JBILRK010000064.1:0-7756 GCA_044372705.1 Saprospira sp.
CAGCTGTCCATCCTTGTAATCATAAGCCAATTCAGCACGACTGTTTCCATTTTCTTTAGAATAGACAAAGCCAATACGTTCAAAGTTAGCCGCATCGATAGAACGTTGAATTTCAAAGCCCATATTGTTTTCTTCCGAAGCTGTTTTCCAGGTCAAGCTTACTTCATTTTTTACCAATTCACCATCAAAAGCAAGCATTTCGACAGGTAATAGCGGAGGTAAAACGTCCACCATAAACATGCCATTACCATGCGTTCCAACCAATAGTTTTTGGTCGGCCGGGCGATACCAAAGCTGACTCACCAGAGCCATTCCTATTGTAGTAGTGCCTACCCTTACCCAGTCAGTTGTGGTTGGGTCGGTACTAGTATATAGTCCACGCGAAGTGCCCGCAACATAAAGAGTTGAACCTCCTGCTTCTACAATTGAAACGGAACGAACAGATAAGGCTTCGATATTGCGCGAAACATTTACCCAAACAGGGGCTGCTGCATTTGCATTATTGGTTAGGAAAATACTTGGAGCACCATAGTTGGAATAAGCTGCCATCAAGATATTTGGATTAGTCGGATGTATGGCCATTCCTGCTACTATACTGGGGAAGCCAGTTGTTGCGCCTGCAGGGGTAATTGTAGCCATTCCTGTAAGGTTTGTAGCATTTGCAGGGTTATTTAGCCTGAATATTTTACCCTCGTCAGTGCCAATAAACAGTTTGCTATTTACTGTAGAATAGGCGCCCCATGATGCGGTAAAGTTGGTAATAAAATCGGTTCCGGTAGAAATTACACCTAAATTTTGCCAATTGGTTGCCCCAGCGCCCACTGTTGTTGTAACATTGGTTGCATTATTCGTTTTGTAAAGATTGCGCTCTCCTGCATAATAAAGATTGTTGTTATTCGATGGATCTAGTAGGAAATAGGTAACAAAATCGCTTGTAGAGCCTGCAGGTCTAATTGTAGCCCCTGTAGGACAATCGCGAAAAAGATTTCCTGATTGACTACTCATAAAATAAGGTATACAGGCATTTGCTCTTGATATACCAGTTGCACAGCCATCCCCACTAAAAACCAAAGTCATATTAGTTAAGTTGGCTTCGCCTAAATTCGTACCACCTTGTGTAGTGCCATTGTCTTGTGCCCCGCCTAATACACCATTTGAGCCCGTTAGTGGGTCGAGGTATACATGGTAATACTGGTGCGAGGTATAATTATTATTAAGATTGACCCAATTAACAGTAGCCGCTGTTACATCTACCGTACGGTGAACACCGCCATCAGTGCCTGAAAAAAGCTGATTAACAGCTGTTGGTTTAAATACCAACACATGTACATCCGGGTGATGCGTTACGCCACCAGCATTGTAAAGGGCATATCCATTGGGGCCCGCATAGCCACCTATACGAACAAAGTTACCAGTAGTAATATCTGTTACCTTATATGCATTTGTGCCACCAATCACAACAAAATTTGCATTATCAGGTTTTACCGAAATAACCAGATCATATCCTCCTTGAGAATTGAAGGGGTCATTGCCTGCGCTGCCTCCTGCTTCATCGGGAATTTTATTAGAGAAATTAGTCCAGGTTGCAGTAGCTTGATTCCAGCGCCAAAGATCAGAATCACCGGGAGATGCAGTAGCTGCATTACTTTCATAAAGCACATAAAGCAAATCCTGATTTGATGGTGCAATTGCCAAAACTGCACGGCCAATCTGGTTCCAACCCACAGGGGTGGCATCTGTAGCAAAGCGCGTCCAAGTGCCCGCAGTGGTTCCCGTAGAATTTGTAGATGTCCAAATCCCTTCATGCGTAGCAGGGCTAACCCCCGAAAACGCGGCATAAACGCGGCCACCACTTGTAATTGCTACATCAGTAACATGACTAGTGTTAAAAGCAACACCTGTAGACAATTCTGTTACCCAGGCAGAAGCTGAAATGTCGAAGCGAAGAATAGCCCCCAAGGCAGCTACGTATAGGTCTCCAGTACTAGGATGTACGGCTAATCTTGTAATAATATCGTTACGTTGGTCAAAGGTGAATTCATTATTAACAGCAGGAAAAGACATTTGAGTCCAGGTTAATCCATTATCAGTAGAGCGCCAAACGCCATGTCCCGAATAAAAGGCACCGCTTAAAGACGCACTGTTTCCTACACCTTCGCCAGTACCATAGTACCAAATATTTTGAAAACCTGCGCGTGGGTCTTGAGCAATAGCGGTTACATTATGTTGTTGGTCCATTGGAGATACCCGAATCCATGATGCACCAGCGTTTGTTGTACGGAATACACCACCACTGACTGCACCTGCCAGTATAGTATTGCCTGTTGCATCAGATCGGTCAAAGACAACTGCGCGGGTACGTCCGCCAAGGTTACCAGGGCCACGTGTGGTGAAGTTACCTAATGTAGTTACGGATGCCTTGCGTCCTTCATAAGCAATAGGAGCCATCATTGCTGCTCTTTGTTCAGCGGCTTTATCTGCTTTTGAGACGGTTCCAGTAATTTGATTTACCTGTCGGTAGTATTCGTGCAATTCACGAGCTAAGTTGAACATTGCGCGTTCCTCAGTGCTCTTTTTCTTTCCTTTTTTTTCAGGTTTCAGCGAAACATGTCTTACCAAATCAAAGTTCAAAGAATCATTTGATTTTTGGGAAAAATTATCATAGCTTTTAAAAAGAATAAAAGATACTATGAGAAAAGAACTGATAAGAATTGAATAGTGTAAAAATTTCAATTTCATAGGCCGATTGGAGAAAGGAAATAATATAAAGGTAATAAAAATCAATAGGTACAACAAAATTAATTCATAATTTTATTCTGATAATTTATTTAGTTAGCGTTTTTAAAAATATATATTAGCGTGTTCTAAAAATAAAATTTTATTATAAAAGACAGACTTGATAACAATGGCATTCTTTATTTTGTTTTATCGGATGGAATTTCCCTTTTTTGAAAGCAACTTTACCCTTTCAGGGCATTTGTTTAATCTTGCTTTATCAAAATACTTTTGAAAATCTGTTCCGGAGAATTGATCATTTAGGAGTCTCAATTTTTCCTCGCCCCCCATACATTGTAACACATTTGCCTGTTCTGTAATTATTTTTACTGCTATAGCGTCTTTATTTATTTGATTGTCAGTGGCATTCATCTCTTCATAGAGCTTACCCATTGATTCATTGCAAGTACACCATTTATGACCCATTTCTGTAGCCTCGCTATAGTCTGAGGAACAAGCAAATAAAAATAAATTAGAAGCAATGAATAAGCATTTGTAAAGTAAAACCTTGAACATAAGATGGCCTTTAATTTACTTTAGCTGTTTTTGATTTTCGCAACTTTTCCCACATACCCATCAGCAAGCCGATCATCATCATGATTGAACCCAACCAAACCCAGTTGATGCCAGGGAAAATCAAGGCTTGGACAACAACATAATCGCCTTCGGGATTTGCATCCAAAACTTCAACCAGCATTTTCTTTTCCTCGGGGAGTATTTGCGGCAGCCTAAAAGTCAAGCCCAGTTCCTTTATTTCGAAAGGGACATTATTGGCAGTAGATTCTCTAATAAAGAAGAGTGGTTTGGCTTCCCACATTTTATTACTTTTCAATTCATGTACTTCCAAAACTGCGGTTACGGGTATATCGCCCTCCTGATAGGTGTAACCCTGCATTTTGGGAATTTCATTGGCAATAAGTGAGAACACTACATAATGTCTTTTGGTATAGATAGTATCGCCCTGCGCCATTTTGTGCGACTGCCACTGTTCCTTTTTTTCTTTTGGCTTTTCAGGATCGTCGAATGCCCAATTAGGAACTGCAAGCGTAAATACATCGCGACCCAGATAATGTCTGGTATTAGGATTTGCAGCGCGGAACTTGTATTTGCCATTTGGCAAGGAATCGCGGATGACATTTGGGGTTGTTGTAAACTGGTCCAGTATTTTGCCACTCGAATCCTTTTTGGTAAACTTCAATTCAAAAAACTGCATATTTCCTTGTGGCCAGTCGCGGGTGTATTGAACAGAATAACCTTCTCCAATCGGAATACTATCACCTTTGGCAACCAATACGTTTTTGTTCGATTGCGGATTAAGATCATTGACTTCGATGCTATTAAAACCTGTAGATATTGGTCTTTTCAATACTCCCGAATAAACAACACCCAGCATTAGCAAACCAAATCCGATGTGTGCCACAGGCGCTGCGGTAACTTTAAACTTGCCACGCAACACACTAATGATATAATCCAAATTGGAAACCACTGTAAAAAGACCGCTCCATACCAAAAGCCAATATTGCCAGGCAACTATACCAGCCAAAATCATAAGCGGAATGGTCAAAACAGTTGAGATGGCCAATGCAATGCCAAGATGCCTGATGAGAAACTTTTTGTAATTGTCGCTAATGTCAGAAACTTTATATCGCATAAGGATTGTAACACCTGAAAGTACACCAATCAACACGCCAATCCAAAGTTGAAATCTGTTATGATGTTCTATTTCGTCTTTTGGGGGAGCAATATTGGGAACATCTCCGGCACCAAATAGCCAGGCAAAACCATCGGCAATTTTGTTCCAAACAGGAATTGATGTCGTAAAAGTTATCAGCACCGAAGAGAATAGCAGCACCAATGCACCAACAAAGAGCCAAAATTCCCGTGAATAGGCACTTTCTTCTTTTTCAGGTTTTGGAATGCCGCGTGACCTGGAAAAATACATCCAGAGCGGCCAAATAGTCAGTACAGCTAAAAATCCTATCAATTGCCATTCAAGGCCCATTTCTGTAAAAGCATGCACGGAGGTTTCGCCCAATACACCACTTCTGGTGAGGAAAGTTGAATATACAATGAGTACAAAAGAAAATATAAAAAACAGATAAGTGCTTCTGATAGAATGGTCAGAATTTTTTGCAGCTAGTGCAGTGTGAATACCGGCAACCATGATGATCCAAGGCACAAGCGAAGCATTTTCCACAGGGTCCCAGGCCCAGTAACCACCAAAACTGAGTGCTTCGTATGCCCATGCACCACCCATCAGAATGCCCGTGCCTAAAATTGCTCCTGAGAAAAGAGCCCAGGCCAGCGCAGGTTTCATCCAGGCTTTGTGCTCACGAGTCCAAAGGCCTGCAATCGCAAAAGCAAAAGGTACTACGGTAGAGGCAAAACCGAGAAAAAGAGTAGGAGGGTGAATGGTCATCCAATAATTCTGTAACAATGGATTTAGTCCCGTTCCTTTTACTGTCTGCAAATAATTGGGGGTGTTAAAAATTGGCGCCTCGTGCACATCGCGCAGAAGTGCAAATGGATTGGAGCCTATGCGGGCATCAGTAGCGCCGATATAAAATCCTAAAATCATGGAGCTGAGGAAGAGCTGTACCAAGGCCATTGTGGCCATTACAGGCATTTCCCATTTTTTGGAACTGAACATTAGGATAAGCCCCAAAACCACATTCCAAAACATCCAAAGCAAAAAGGAGCCTTCCTGACCTTCCCAAAATGCCGAAAATATATACTTAAAAGGCAAATCATCGGAAGTGTGCCCCCAGACATATTCATATTCATAATATCGCTTGATCATTATGAAAAAGAGCATAAAAATCACAGCCAGGATGGAAAAACTATGCATGCCAAAGCCTATTCGTCCAATGATTTTCCAATTTCTTGAGTTGCCTTCCAATTTGCTGTTCGTGCCAAAGCTATATGCAAGAAGCGAAAGTAAAGCCGAGGCAAAGGCAATTAGAATTAGTGTATGCCCCAAAAACCCCGCCCAAAGATGTTCACCGATATAATTCATGAAAAGTGTCTGATTTTGCTAAAAAAACGGCTATCTGTTTTATTACCTCGAGGCCTGTTTGCTGTTCTGTATGGCTTGATCCTGATATTTAGAAGGGCATTTTAGCTGCATGTCGGTTGCGATGAACACTTCATCCTTCATATAACCTTTGATTTGAATCTGCTCAGAGCGTTCAAAATCCTGTGGCTTTTCAGTGTTACTGATAACCTTTTTCTCAATACCTTTTTCATCGCGCATTACAAAGGAAAAAGAATTTGCATTTATAGTCGGATCGTATTGCGCCGTTCCGGGAACATAATGTCCAATAACAGTGTGGGTTTTACCTTTTGATGCTGCAGCCTCATTAAAATTGCTGTAGGTGTCGAAATTGCCAAGCATGGTAATAAGAATTCCAATAGCGGCAGCAATAACAATGAGTGCAATTATATGTGTCTTTTTCATAAATGAAATTAAATAAAATGCGTTTAAGTTTAATAATAAGGCAAATGGCGAAAGGCAAATAATTTGCAATTCTGTATTAACTTTTACTATGCTTATTTAACACAAAAGTAGGTTTTTTTGTTGGTAATAATGATAGTCGTCTCCTTATTAGGAAAAATTTAGCTTATTTTTGAGCATTATGAATTTTCGATTGATTTTCTTTTTGGTATTTCTCTGTATCGTTCTGCCACTAAAGTCGCAGTTCTGTACTAATCCGCAAATAATCGGCGGACCAGGGGGAGATGCCTGCAAGTCAATTGTGAATATAGGGCAGCAGGTACTTGTTTCAGGAATATATCAACAGAATATAAGTTTGGGTACCAACACATTCAGCTCGGCAGGTGCTTCCGATATTTATTTTGCGGCATACAACGATCAGGGACAAAATCTTTTTTCTAGCGCTATTGGCAATGCACAAAACAATGATTTGAATGCTGTTTGCTCCGATAGCTTCGGTAATTTTTATTTGAGTGGAACCTACTCAGGTCAGTTGCAGATAGGTAATAATCAATTGAACAGTAATCTCGTAACAAATTTTATTGCCAAATTCAACAACAATGGCCAACTGATTTGGGCCAAACAATTTAATCCCAAGGGTATAGTCCATGTACTTGATATGCAAGTATCGCCCGATGGGCAGTTCCTGTGGATTTCAGGAGATTATAACGACAGCCTGCGTTTTGACACCAATGCCCTCTTTTGTCAAAATACTTATAACCTCTTTGTGTTGAAGTTGGAAAGCGCTAACGGAGAGGCTCAATGGATAAAAGATGCCCCCTATGCCAAATGGGCCAAGGCCAAAACGATTTGTCCACTTCCCGATGGCTCGGCATGGATTGCCGCAGAATTTAGAGATAGCTTGCTCATGCCCGGGCAAAACTATTACAACAGCCCTTCGCATGTCGATATAATGATGGCACGAATCGATGCGGCAGGCAATTGGATGAGCCATAAAAGATGGGGTGGAGTTTATGACGATGAACCAAAGAAAATGAGACTTAGCCCCGATGCTAATTCAATCTGGCTTTGCGGCGATTTTGTAGCGGTGCTCAATGTAGATAGTTTTACACTGATGACGGCCTTCCGTTACTATGATGTTTTTTGGGTAAAAATGAATTTGAATGGCGAGGCTATTGCAGTGGGTCAAACCAACACCATTGCCAATGCCTATGTGTTCGATCTGGCTTTTCATCGGGATAAAATTTGGCTTGGCGGCCATTTTCAAGACTCCTTGTTGGGAACTGAAATGCACTATACAAATGGCGGTTTTGATAATTTTTTGCTCGGGATTGATACCGCATCAGCCAGTCTTTTCAACTCTGAAACTACAGGCAGTGTTGGCAACGACCAGATTTGGGGGCTTTGCTCCAATTTTGGAGCATTGGTCAGTGTTGGTAACTTTCAGCAGCAAATGAATATAAATGGATCTCAGCTCACTGCTTCAGGATTTTCAGATGGATGGATTGCCTGCAAGGAACAACAAGT
>JBILRK010000065.1:0-7747 GCA_044372705.1 Saprospira sp.
TCGTTGTGTTTGGAGCAACTACAAAACTGTTGCCGCTTCCTAATAGACCACTGCCGTTGGGGCTACTGTACCATTTAATTACAGCACCTGTACCGTCAACCCCTCCGCTTGCATTGAGCGTTATGTTGGTATTGGGGCAATGTTTGCCACTAACACCGTTTATGACCGGGTCGGTAGAAAAAGTATTTAAGGCAATGGCCTGATTTGCGCAAATAGTTGTGTTGCAAGTTCCACTTGCACGAACATAATAGGTAGTGTTTGCAGTTGGACTAATGTTAATACTATTTCCTGTACCTATTGCTGTGCCCGCACATCCTCCGCTAAACCATTCCCAGTCAGCACCAGTTCCAAGTGAGCCCCCATTTATCGAAAGTGTGGTACTCTGACCTTCACAAACACTATTTGTACCACTTGTTTCAGTTATCCCAACCGGAGCTTGAGAAAGGGAATTAACAGTAATTGATCTAGATACACAGGAAGTTGTATTACAAGTACCTGCAGCACGCACAAAATAGGTTGTACTTGAACCGGGGTTAACAGTAATACTTGTGCCAGTACCTACCGAGGTTCCGCCACAACTTCCGCTAAACCATTGCCAGTTCGCAGCGCTACCCAAGCTACCACCACTAACACTGAGTGTTGTATTATTACCTGAGCAGATGGTATTAGTGCCTGATATTGATGAAGCTGCACTAGAATTACTATTTATAACAATAGTTATACTATTTGAATATACTGAAGTAACTGCACCAGTAAAACTAGTACAGTAGCCAAGCCTTCTTCTATAAACATAAGTGCCAGGTGTTGTAATTGAAGCTGGATCGAAATCACGCCCTGTTTCTCCAGCAATGTCATTAAAAGCTGAACCGTTGAAACTTAATTCCCATTGTCTACTGTTAAAACGGTCGCTAAGCAGGGAAGTTCCTGTAAGTACGGGTGGGTTATAACCCGGACAAGCACTTGTATTACCAGTGTAGGATAAAGTGCCCCCAGCATTTGCATCAGTAAGACTTGGTGCTTCCCATACCCATCTTAATCTTGTGTCGCAGGTATAAGTTTGCGTTCCACCTGATGTACAGGTTCTGTTTGCGGTAAATGTACTATATGCACCACCACAACTAGGAGCCCAGGTAGCAATTATTGAACCTGATTGCCCAGATGGCGTAGCATTGTATGCATCGCAAACCCCATCATTTCCACCACAAACAAAAGCATCACTCTCAAAACCTCTAATATCAACCCACCATGTTTCGGTTGTTGTAACTGCAGTTGCAGTGTAGGTGCCAGCATTTGCTGATAATGAACCATTACATCCAACATTGTCGCGTTCGTTTCTATATTCTCCCGACCATGGTTTTAATTGAGTGCTAATTCTTGCTTTGATGCGTGGATCTGCAGAGCTTGCACAGTCACTACAGTCAGAAAGCCTAAGATTAGTGACATCTCCTTGCACAGTTATTGTTTGTGCACTCAAAATACTGGCGAAAGAGGAAAATAAAAGAAAAGTGTGTAAATAATTGATCATAAGTTAATTTTAAAATTAGTGAAAATAGCTTTCGTTCATGTGTGGTTCAAAAAAATAGTTTTTTCCTTCTTTGATTTTTGAGTTATAAAGTTTTATTGTTTCTACAGTGTAATGATTGTCTCCGGCATTGATAACATCTAATTTTGGGAGCTCAAAAATGCATTCAGGTAGATCCTTTAAATTATTACCCAAAATGTTTACGTAATTTAAGGACTTAAGGTTGCAAATTTCGTATGGAATTTTTTTTAATTTATTGTTAAATAAAGAGAGGTAGTACAATTTTTTTAATTTCCCAAGTTCCTTTGGTACTGCTGTCAGTTTATTTTTGGCAAAACAAAGTTTTTGCAATTTTTTTAAATTACCAATTGATTTAGGCATTTCCTCAATTAGGTTTTCTCTAAACTGAATATCTTCTAAATTTTTTAAATGAAAAAAATCTTCCGGTAAAGATTTTATCGAATTAGAAGCCAGGTACAAATATCTGAGTTCTTTAATTTTTTTAATATCTTTCGGTATTAAATTTATGTAATTTGAGCTTAAGTCAATCGTTTCCAACCAGGGCATTTTTATCAGTACAACTGGAAATTCTTTAAACTGATTAAAAGTAAGGTGAATATGTTTTAGTTTTTTGCAGCTTGTTAACCACTCGGGAAGCTTTTCTAATTCGTTGTTTTGAAGAATGAGAATACTTAGATTTTTGAATTTAAGTAAATCATCAGGTACTGCAGTTAAGCCACTGTTGTTGAGTGCCAACAGCACCACTTTGTCGGGGTTTGAATTTGCAGTGCCAAGCTCATAAAAGCAGGAGTCGCCATGTGGATCATACTGTGCGTTTGTATGAAAACAAAAAAATAATGCTATGATAAAAATGCATATTTTCATGGCTCAATCAAAAGAGAATGATTTGGTTATAGATGATTTTTCAAATTCCTGATTAATGATTTCGGATGCACTGTACAAGTTGAAAATAATCTTGTTTTTGTGTGGTCTCTTAGCAGTAATGTAAATATAGTCCGAAAAAATTAAATTATCTATCTCAGCCATTGGATATTTATGTTTTTTTAATACGTACTTAATCCAATATTTTAAAAATAATTTATACTTAACATTATTTCCATTTGGGTTATCAAAATTTCTACAATAGTGCAAAAGATAAAATTCAAGGCCTTTTGGTGACCAATTGATTTTTGGTTCTTCTGTAATTAGTTGATTATTAAAAAAATCATAAGTTAATCCATCCTTTTTTTGAACTTCCAGGGCTAGCCAACCAGATTTTACAGGGGGATTCGGTGCAAACATTTTCCAATGTTGGTTAAAGAATGATACCCTTATCGGACTTGGTATGTTTACAAACTCTATGAGACTTGTCATAGAGTTTGCAATTGCAGAATCTTTTAAAAAATTGTTACGGCTGCAGAAATTTAAGTTTTTAACTGTAATGACAAATAAAACAAAAATTGAAAAATAAAGACCGATTCGACGGAGATATACATTTTTTGTGAGGTCAGTTTTTTGTAAGGCAGTTTTGTGAACTTTTAGTCTATCCCAAAAAGCAGCAGGTAACAATAAAGCAGCCGCTGCAAATCCAGAAATTGAAAAATTCCCAACATTATAGGTGAGTCCTATATTTAGGTGGAATACAAACAATATCAAACTTGCAATAAATCTTAGATATGAAAATTTGAACGGTATGAAAATAAGAAAAACCAGAGAGCATTCGAGAATTAAGGTCAGATAGGTTGCTGGCATATAATACCAATATTGATTACTCAATAGTTTTCCGAGATCTGTAGTTGCCCATTTGTCGAGCAACATGTTCTGTACAGCGTAACCATTAATCCAGCTTTCGCCATATTTTGCAAATGCACTTGCCAGGTATATCCAAGCAATCTGATAAAAGATGAGTATTGAAAAAATTAAACGGGGTTCATTGATCGCTTTTTGATCTTTAAAAATTTTAACAGAAAAATGACTGTCTAAAGGTAGAAAACAAGCAAAAAACAATAAATGAAAAGTATAATAATCAAAACCAAAACTAAATGTTGAGCTTGCCTGAAGGAGATTCCAAAACAGAAAACAACATATTATTGTAGTAATTCTTGATTTAATTCCCAATATTAGTAAAAGCGTAAAAAAGTAAGAAGCTGCAAAGTAGAAATATGCAAAATTGTCATTTCGAAATATGTCGAATATTGAAAATGAATTAACTCCGTTTAATGTTTGAAAAACAGGAATCGGTATAATAGGATCCGCTCCCCAAAACTCAATACAATAGAAGCTTTTTATGTAAAGGTTGTATAATATGCTGAATCCCAGTATTATTCTAAATAGACTGAGTGATCGGAGATCTGGCTTCAGGTATGATAAGTTAAGATTATTTATCATATAGCTTTAAAAAATGTAGCAATTAGAGACCGTTAATATTGATTTCTAATTAGTTTTTGAGTCGAACAATCTAAATTTGTTCTTGTTATGATTTTTTTATTCCTGTTGAAATTAAGAAATAAGTGTGCTGATTTCAATTGTTCAATTATTAGAGTTGGTACCTTTATCAAATATAGAAAAAAATATTTAATCTTGCACTTTCATAGACTTTAAAAAATATTCAACGATATATCATGAGCAAAAAGAAAATAGCCATTAATGGATTCGGAAGAATAGGTCGATTAGTTCTTAGACAACTGCTCAGTAATCCTGATGCAGAAGTCGTTGCGGTAAATGACCTGACTGATGTTGCCACATTGGCGCATCTCTTTAAGTATGATTCTGCACAAGGCAGTTTTAAAGGTTCAGTAAGTTATGATTCTAATGGATTAGTTATCAATGGAAAACATCTAAAAACTTTTGCCTGTAAAAATCCGGCAGAATTGCCTTGGGCAACTTTAGGCGTTGATGCAGTATTGGAATGTACCGGAGTGTTTCGAGATGTTGAAAAGGCTTCTCTCCACATTGCGGCAGGAGCAAAGAGGGTTATAATTTCTGCGCCAGGAAAAGGAGAGGTTTGTACAGTGGTTCGTGGCATCAATGATAATTTGCTGCAAAGTACAGAAACAATTTTTTCGAATGCATCCTGTACCACCAACTGCCTTGCTCCGCTTATTAAAATAGTTTTAGATAATTGGGGAATTGAACAGCTATTTATGAGTACAGTTCACGCATACACTGCCGATCAGAATTTGCAGGACGCTCCGCATAAGGATTTACGCAGGGCACGTTCTGCCGCTATCAACATAGTGCCAACTTCTACTGGAGCAGGCGATGCCCTTGCCATAATTTTTCCAGAATTGAAAGGCAAAATGAGCACTTCATCTATGAGGGTGCCTGTAGTTACCGGATCAATTGTAGAAATGATAGTTCTAGCAGAGAAAGTGCCGGTTTCTGTCGAAGAAATCAATATGGCTTTCAAAAAAGCTTCTGAAGGACATTTTAACGGCATTCTGGAGTACAGCGAAGCAGAATTGGTATCATCTGATATTATTGGAAATCCGCACTCCGCAATTTTTGATGCAGGTCTAACTACTTTAAATGGTAATATGCTGAAAGTTACAGCCTGGTACGATAATGAAGCAGGATATTCTGCACGTTTAGCAGAAGTAGCTTTAATGTAGACTTAAAAAAATTATAATGAAATGAAACTCGAAAATCTTCCATTAAAGGGCAAACGTGTATTGATGCGGGTTGACTTTAATGTTCCACTAAACGCAAATTACGAAGTAACGGATGATACTAGAATAAGTGCTGCCCTGGCAACTATTAATTTTATTCTAGATCAAGGCGCAAGCCTTATCCTAATGTCGCACTTGGGAAGACCAGAAAAGAAATTAAAGGCAGATGGGAGCTTAGATCGTGAAAAGTTTACCATGATGCATACGGTCTCAACATTATCAAAATTACTGGGTAAACCTGTAAATTTTGTTGATGATACAATTGGTGAAAAAGTTAAGGCTGCCGCTGCTGCGCTCAAATCAGGAGAAGTGCTGCTTTTGGAAAACACCCGTTTCTACAAAGAAGAATCGAAAGGAGATGAGGCTTTTGCCAAAGAGCTTGCTGCTTTGGGGGACATTTACATAAATGATGCATTTGGCGCTGCACATCGCGAACATGCTTCGACTGCAACTATTGCAAGATTTTTTAAGGAGGATTCTAAAGCTTTTGGTTTTCTGATGAGGGCTGAACTTGAAAGTGCTGCCCGACTTCAAGAAAATCCACAAAGGCCATATGTTGCTATCATTGGAGGTGCAAAAGTTTCAGATAAAATTCTTTTATTGGACAAGCTTATTGATTTTGTAGATAGCTTAATTATTGGTGGTGGCATGGCATTTACGCTCTTAAAATCTCAGGGAGCCAGTATAGGTAATTCTTTAGTAGAAGATGATAAGTTGGAACTTGCTGCTGATTTTTTAGAAAAAGCCAAACAAAAAGGCGTTAAAGTTTTTCTTCCAGAAGATTCAATAGTAGCCGATAAGTTCGATAATTCAGCCAATGTTAAGACAGTTTCAAGTTTTGACATTTCAGATGGCTGGATGGGACTTGATATTGGTCCTAAGGCTATTGCTCTGTTCAAAAACACAATCGAAAATGCGAAATCTGTACTCTGGAATGGGCCAATGGGTGTTTTTGAAATGTCTAATTTTGCCAACGGAACAATGCAGATTGCCGAAGCAGTAGCATCAGCTACCCAAAAAGGGGCTTTTTCGCTTGTAGGTGGAGGCGATTCTGTTGCAGCATTGAATCAATCGGGAAAGGCTGAACTTGTTAGTCATGTCTCAACAGGCGGTGGAGCTACGCTCGAATATTTGCAAGGTAATATTCTTCCTGGTGTTGCTGCGATAGAATCATAGATACTTCAACGGATATTAAAAATGCCTGCTATTGAGAATTCATTAGCAGGCATTTTTAATTTTATAAATAAAAATTAGGGAGTAGGTGTTATATCGGATGTTGTTATTGTTTCAGAATGGGATTCTTTGCTAAATGGATTATTTTTATTGACAATAAAGTCAAAATAGGCTTTTCTTCCCAATACAATTATTACGCCCAAAAAGCCGCCCAAAAATAGTCCTGTCAGCAGTGCAAAAAATGCATTTGGGACATCTTTCCCAAGGGGGTACATTGGTTTATCTATTGCTTGTAGGAGTGGAGTATGTTGCTCGAGTGCAATTTTAGCTGTTTCTACATTTCTGATAGCCATAAAATATGCTTCCATTTCACCACTCAGTTTTCTGCCAAGATATTGAATTTCAATTTCTTCGGCATGTTGCCCCATGGCAGCAAGGTTATGCGTATTCAGATAGGCTATATAGCTTTTTTCTGCCTGGTCCATTTCTTTTTCGAGGGAGTCTCTTCTTGCAATTGCAGCTTTATAGATTCTTTGTTGCTTTTCAATTGACTTTGAGGTGTAATATGTGTTTAATTCATCATAAAAACTCCTCAGAAAATTAAATGCAAATTGCTCATTAACAGATTTGAACTTGAGGGTTAAAATGCCTGCTTTGCTTAGATTATCCGATAAGTGTTTTTTTGCAAGGTGCATATGTGCGGAGCCTAAAACTGCATTTTGTTCTCTTGTAAATGTAGAAAGGCTATCGCTGTTAAATTGCACTTTATGCAATGGGTTGTTTTCATTTTTCCATTTATCTCTTATTCCGCACAAATCGAGATAATGGTTAATGTACATGTCTTCTTTTAATTTTCCTGATTTATCGGCAAGTGTCACTTTTTTAAAAAGTACCAATTCCATGGTCTTTCTGGTTTTAATAAGTTCTTGTAGCATAGCCATGCTGTTATTCTCACCGCCGAGTCCCA
Source organism: Saprospira sp. (assembly GCA_044372705.1). Lineage (GTDB taxonomy): Bacteria > Bacteroidota > Bacteroidia > Chitinophagales > Saprospiraceae > Saprospira. The sequence goes on from JBILRK010000065.1 coordinate 7,331, forward strand.
TATCTGCATCAATCATATTCAAAGAAGCCGCACCTCCCAAAACCTGTTGTAAAAATCCTTGGTCTGCGCCAGAATTCTCATTTATTGAAAAAGAAAGATATGCTACATAATCAATTGGTATTATTTTTTTAGATCTGTACATGTAAAAACCTAAAAGAGCAGCAATTGAAATGATAAGCCAAGAAAATTTAAATAATTCCCAACTATATGATTTCAAAAGTTTAAAAATGTCCAGTGAACTTTTAGTGTTATTTTGCATAATTAAAGTTTTATGGAGCGGTGGCAGCTCTGATCAATGCGTAAATCGTAAGTCCAGAAGTCAGTAATGCAAATGAATCTCTGATGGTGGTCTGCCAATCGATAGATTTTCTGGGCTCTCTTTGCTTTTTCTGTCTTGTGTGAGAGTCAACATAAACC
>JBILRK010000177.1:0-5284 GCA_044372705.1 Saprospira sp.
TCTCCAAAAAGCGTCCAATTTCATCTGCAGCATCGCCTGGTGCAATGGCATTAAAGACAATTTGAACTTTAGGATTCGTTTTTCGGATAAAAATGCCGCCTTTTTCTTCAACCAATTGCACAGCTTTGAAATCGCATAATTTAAGCAGAGAATCAACCAAAGCTGTATCAGGATTTTCAACCCCTTTTTTATCTCCTTTGCCAAAACCCCAGTAGTTGACCAGAGGCATTACGGCGGGATTGAACCAGCCCGAGGAGGCATCAAAAATTTTAATTGATGTTTTGAAATTGCGCAGCAAATGTTGAGGTTCTGTATTAGAAATAAAAATTCCACTGTCGCTTTTATTAAACGCCATCAGTCGAGAATCTTCGCGATAAGTAGATATTTCTTTATCAAAAACAGCCAATAGCGAATCTATTTGTGGCTGCAAATTACGGTTGAGACTATCGTGATAGGAAATACTGTAGCCGGCACCCATGGTCTTACCCTTAAACTCGATAAGCTGCTGTTTTTTTTCTACGCCATTACAGGAAAACAACAAAAAAACTAAACCGACAAAAAGACAATTATTGAATATAGAAGGCATGCCTGATATTATTTTTAAATTTTTGAAGCACTGTTAGCGAATCATCTGTTGCAAAAACAACATCCTGCATCAAGGTGCTATAATTGAATCCCAAGGGTACTGCCGTATCGAAACCGTCTCTGCAGCTGAGCGGATAATCCAATTCTACCCAAATTGTATCACTCAGCTCATAAACTATTGTATCTGTCACATTTTTGATAATTTCCCATCTTCCAGATCGGTAGCTTCCATTTACTGCATTATAGAAAGCATTTGAGGAAGACAAGGGATGAGAAGTATTCAAAACTGCCCCGTCACTTTGCGCTGCAACTCCCGATAAACCTACCAGAAAACGGACCTTACTATAATCGCCATAATGTATAAATGCCCCAATATTACTGATAAAGGTCCCCGGTTTCAGGTAAATAAAATCATCGCGCAACCAGCTGCTACCTCCATTTTGCTGCGTAGTCAAAATTGAATCGCTGATGTAAAATGCAGTCCCATCAGCCTTGACCAATGAAATATCAGAAATAAGTAAGGCCGATGATTTTATCTGATAGGCCGCAGCGGCAGCATCGCTATAAAAATTCAATAGGTTAAAGTCAGTACCAAAAGTATCGATGCTGTGATCGATGTCGAACCTGAGCTGATAATATTGACAACAACAGTTCTTATCGGCTTCAGGGTCAAAATTTTTGGCAATTGGGTCCATACAGCCCTCCACTCTTGCACAGGAAACAAAAGCAAGAAAAAGGGAGACACAAAAAAACAATCTTAGCATAAGCATTTTTAGTTCTTTAGAAGGGCAAATATAAGCAAATAACATCGAAAAACAGAAGCCCAAAACCTATTTGGTTTCGGGCCTCGAAGAATAAGAGATTTATAAGGTTTTATCTTGTCTGTATTGTAAAAACATTGCCATTGTCCATGGTCAAAGTGGCAGTGCCATTCCCATTGTAAACAATCGTTCCGGTTCTGGATATTGTATTAGCCCCAATTGTTCCCGAGTAACTTACTGTCCCTGTTCCGGATACAATACTGCGGCTGTCTTTATTGACATTTATATCTGTCCAGTTGTGTACTATTGTACTTGTATAGTTTGCATTGCGGCGTCTCGAAGTAATTATTCCACTTGCGTTACGTGTCATGCTACCATTCACTTCAAAATTTGCTTCTAAAACGGAGAGCTTAGTTACTGTGAAAGACCCACCATGAGTTGCCGTCCATTCAATTCTGGGTCCATCAAAACTTGAAGTTCCGCTCTCTGTAAATACAACATTATTATAGGCATTATTGCTGTCGCAGTTTACAACCCAGTTCCAGTTTGCAGTACGGCTCCAATTGAAATCTAAGCCAGAAACTGACTTTGTAACTGTTGTATCATTTGTAAAACCGCAGGCAGCCGACTTATAAGGCATTGAGATAAGCGCCATGTCCTCCGAACCATTAGACTTTAAGGCTGCTTCGATGCTCTCCACAACATCATCTTCTGTAATTTCTATCTCTTTTCTACAAGAGCTGAAAAACAAAGAAATTGCAAATGCAAAGGGGATCAAAAAAAAGAGTTTTGCTTTCATAGTACTAAAATTTAAGTATGTTTAAAATTGTAATTTGGATTTATCAGGCTTATGACTAACTTATTTAATAGAGGTTTAAAGCCCAAGCAATTTTTTTGTGATAATTTTTATTTTTAATTTGTAAGAAAATCACTGTAACTTTGTGTCCACTATTATTTTACTACTGTTTTAACGATTTACAACACATTTAAGAACTGAAGAAATGAAAACTAAACTAGTATTGTGGGGACAAAAAGGTAGCGAAGAAACTGCCGAGAAAGTACTGATGGCAATCGAACTGAATCCTAATGCAAATTGTGTAGAGTCCTGGATTTTTTCTGGTGAATCAGCAAACGAGGAACTCTCAGATCAACTAATGAACAATTGGAGAAAGGGCGAAGCCGTAGCCTTTCCCGAAGGACATGATCACATCAAAACTGAACTTTCTGCTTCGGGTTCAATCCTTCCTGATGGATTCAGCGCTGCTGACAAAGAAGACTTGATCAAAAGAACACAGACAGAATGGCTCTTTATTGTATTATCGACTAAATTATTTCAAACCTATGAATCTGAACTGAACGAATTGCAGGACAGGGTTGAAAAAATGAGCAAATACAACAAAGCAATGTGGGAAGAACTCAAAACTTTCCAAACTAAAATTCAAACTCAGGTTCAGGAACAAAATCTCTTCCGTGAACATACCAATATATTGCGTGAAAGACTGAATGAGCTATTCGGTTCACTTAAAAAACTTCGAGAAGTTGAAGACTCTGCCTTCGAATCTGCTGCAAATGAAGTTTTTCAGCGTATGAGTACTATTTTGAATCAGATAGATGAAGCCTTAGAGAAGAATAGTGGCGAATGGGCCAAGTTTTTCGATAAACTGAAGGGACTTCAGGCTGAATTAAAAACGGTCAAGCTAACCAGAGAAGGTAGAAATGAAATTTGGGCCAGAATTGACAAGTCTTTCAAAGAAGTTAAAGAACGTCGTTTTGGTAGCGGAAATACACAAAATGCAAATTCAGGCTCTATCGAAACCCGTTTGGAACGCCGTATCGAAGGCTTGAAGCAGGCGATTCAAAAAATGGACAGCTCTGTGAGCAGGGATCAGAAGGATTATGATTTTCTGTTCAAAAAACTAAGCAATAGCAATGCTACACAGCTGGAAACGCAATTGAGTGAGGTTCGTGCCAAAATGATTCACGAAAGACTGGAGTCGAAAAAGCTTAAGCTTGCTGATATGAATAAAACCCTGGCCGACCTTGAATCCCGTTTGGCTAAGGTTATTTCAAAAACTGCAAGTGCCGAAGAACTTAAGGCCGCAGAAGCAGTTGCAGACAGCTCTGATGATTCTATCAACCTAGTTGCAGAAGAAACTACCGAATCAACGGAAAACAACGACAACCCTTCCGAAGAAAACGCTGAGTAGTTAAAAAAACAAATGCATAAAAAAAGCCCGATTCTGCTTCAGAATCGGGCTTTAATATTTTCTCAAAAAGAATAGTACAAATTAAGGATTATACTTGCTGATTCTTTGTGTACGGATAATATTTCTGTTTCTATCGAGCATGCGTACCATGTACATGCCCTTAGGTAAGTCTCCAATGTCATAACGTCCGGTATTCACCGCATTAAAATCGAGTATTTTACGACCTAAAGCATTGTGAACTTCGATAAATTTAACATCTGAACCATCCTGAATCTGAATGTAATCGACCGCAGGATTTGGATAAACTGAAGGGCCATTGCCATTAGAAGATCCCGAAACAGCAGATGCTGTAAAAAACACCGTCACAGAATTTGAAGGATTCTTGATTTCATAGACCTTAATTTCGGCATTAGCAATGCCTTCTTGTCCATTAGGACGAAAAGTAACCCTGAAATCCTGAATTGATTCGCCTGCACCAAGTGTGAAGGTTCTGCTTTCCAAAAGTGCTGAATAACAGTTGCGTTCGCAAATAAGTGCATCCCATCCAGAAGGCATATTATTTTTGACACGTTCCCAACGCAATTCCATGCTTGAGCCGCTGTTATTTTTCAACAATACAGATGGACTTATCTCCTCTGATGTCCTCCCCTGCTGATTTGCATAGGAAGTTGACACAGATAGATTCTGCCCAAACATTGTGTTGATGGAAAGAAAAAAGGTAAGGTAGAGTAGATTTTTGAGCATGCGCAAGTTGAGTTGATAATGAGATATAGTTGTTAGGAATAGTAAAAGTATGTAAACTTTTTATATTTTCAAAAGCCTAAATCGAAATTCTTTTTATTAATTTACGATAATCGGGCCAAATAGTTTTTTGAAACTAATATTTTAAGCCTTTCTTAAAAAATGCTCGTTTTATAGCTTTGTATTAACTAATTTTGCCAAAAATATGCCAATTTCAAATGAATAGCTTTTACAAATTACTTTTTTGCGTTTTTTCTGCATTTTCACTCCATGCTCAAAACTTTGTGAGCACTAGTGCTGCCAATAAAAATGTTTTGCTCGAAAGATTCAGCGGAATAAATTGTTACTATTGTGCCGAAGCTGATGCCGAAGCAACTGCTTTGCAAAATACTCATCCCGACAGGATTGTATGGGTAAATATTCATGCTGGAATTTTTGCCGAACCTAGCGGAAATGAACCCGACTTCAGAAGTTCTTATTCAGATACTTTACTCAGCTTTTCGGGTTTGTCTCTATTTCCTGCGGCAATGATCAATAGACGATTACTGCCCGATTTTGCTCAGAATCCGGGTAAACTTGCAGTTGAATCAATGAACTGGTCAGCTGCTTCCGATACGCTATTGTCTGAGACAAGTCCTGTTAATATTGCAGCCCGCTCCGAATTCAACATCAGTAGCAGAATGCTAAAAGTTGTGGTAGAAAGCTATTATACCTCAAATAGTAGCAATAGCCAAAACCGCCTGATTGCGGCACTTTTGCTGGACAGTGTTTTGGCAACACAGGAGGGCGCACGCGTTTTCAATCCTACGGCAATTGACAATGAAGGCAGATATATCCACCGAAATATTCTTTTCGACTACATCAACAGCAGCACCTATATTTCGAATACCAACACTGGCAGCTTTCGTGCCGATACCTTTTATTACAGCATTCCAGCCGATTTCAATGGTACAGCTTTCGACCTGACTTCACCAAAGGTTGCTGTTTGGA
>JBILRK010000066.1:0-7647 GCA_044372705.1 Saprospira sp.
CAGGCGTGAAAACTTTGGAGATGGTTTTCGAAGAATTTGTGATGCTATTTTGCAATTGGCCAAAAAATATCCTGATTTCTTATTTTTCTATCCAGTACACCTAAACCCAAATGTTCGATCTGTTGTAATGTCGATGCTGAGTGGTGTTGAAAATATTTACATTACAGAACCATTGCCATATGATGAGTTAATCTATGTAATGAGCAATTCCTTTTTAATTTTGACCGACTCAGGCGGAATTCAGGAAGAAGCGCCAACACTAAATGTTCCGGTACTTATTATGAGAGATACAACCGAACGAATGGAAGGTGTGGAAGCTGGCTGTGCGCTTTTGGTCGGAACAGATACAGAGAATATTTGCGCTGATTTTATAAATTTGGTTGAAAATGAAAATCTGTACAAAAAAATGAGCATTGTTGAAAATCCATACGGAGATGGTTCCACCTCACAACATATTGTTGAAATCATCAAAGATAAAATAGCTTAATTTACTGTGAAAATTTTCTACATTTCATATTGGGGCGTAAGCGAAGGGCTAACAGTTTCAACTGTTTTCCCAAATCTTAAAATTTTATCTGAAGATAAACGGATTGATTCAATTGAATTTTTTACAGTGGAAAGATCGGCCGATCATAATTTTAAAGACAAATTCAACCCAATAAAGAAGGTAAATCACCACCCAATTTATTCAAAGAATTTAGGCTTTTTTCTGTTTACAAAAATTGGCGATTGGCTAAGAATCAAGAATACAATAAGCCAATATGCAAGAAAAATGAAACCCGATTTAGTCATTTGTCGGGGTGCAATGGCTGGGGCATTCGGCAGTATGCTTTTTAATAAATATGCTATTCCTTTTGTTGTCGAGTCTTTCGAACCACACGCTGATTATATGACAGAATCGGGCGTCTGGAAGAAAAATGGGTTGCGCTACAGCTTGCAGAAAAAAACGGAAACAGCCATAAAAAAGCAAGCAAAATATCTCATTACAGTTAGTCATAATTACTACAGACATTTAAGAGATGTTGAAGCGATTGCTGATAATAGACTTAAAATGGTGCCTTGTACAGTAAATGCCTCGCAATTTTGCTTCGATGACGCTGCTCGAGACCATATTCGTCAAAAACTAGGAATTAGACAGGATGCCAAAGTTGGTATTTATCTCGGTAAATTTGGCAGCATATATTACGATAGGGAAGCATTCGATGTTTTTAAAAGAGCTGAGCAGTATTTTGAGTCTTTTTTCCTTATTTTACTAAGTCCAGAAGATAAGGATATCCTTTTGAAAAAGCTGAACGCAGTTCATTTTCCAACAGATAAAATATGGATTGGAACAGTTGCTCATGCTGAGGTGCCTTCCTACCTGTCTGCCGCCGATTTTGCTTTTTCTACAATAAAACCGGCAGACTGCCGCCTTTTCTGCTCTCCTGTAAAAGATGGGGAATATTGGGCCAATGGTTTGCCAATTTTGTTGCCCGACAAGATTGGAGATGATTCTGATATCATTAAAACAGAGGGTGGGGGTGCAATTATAGATGTAAATCAACCCACAAGCTTGGATTTAGCTTTTAATATCATAGAAAAAATGATGGATAAAGGCCCCGCAGGACGAAATGAAATTGCCGCTTTGGCCACAAAACATCGAGATCCGCAGAAATCGTTGATTGTTTATAAAGAAATTTTAGACGAGCTCAATCGAATTTGACGCTTTAATTCATATATTAGCAGCTTAGCTAAACTTTTCTGTTGATTTCATGAAAAAAAGACTAGAGGGTATATTTTATTCTTTTCCAATTCAGCTGCTCATACTGCATTTGCGGACGAATTTTTTACTGTTGGCACTCTGGGCTTTTCTTTGGGCTATTGCCTTGGGGGCCTTCGGCCAAAAAATGGGTTTCAGGTATTTTTTGCTCGATGCTGAATATTTGGGTAGTGTAAGTTTTTGGAGTTACTACATTATAGGTATAACCTTTGGGATGTATTACCTGGCGTGGAATACCACAACCTATATATTAAATAGTTATCGCTTCCCTTTTTTGGCTTCACTTGGTAGACCATTTGCCAAATATACAGTTAATAATTTATTGATTCCTGGCTCTTTTTTAGTCTATTATTTATTTGCAATAATTTATTTTCAATGGTACAATGAATTTGCTAACCAAATAAATATTTTATTCTATTGTTTGGGTTTATTGTCTGGATTTTTTACCATTATTTTGTTTTCTACCCTCTATTTCAGAACAACAAATGCCGATATTGCTAAATTAGAACGCCGAAGTCCCCTGAAAATTTCGGAACAAGTAAGATCCCTGATGCTGAAAAAGCAAGAACAGGAAATTGTAGAGGCAAGAAACGACCCTTATAAAGACGCAATTAGAGTGGACTATTTTATTAGCGAAAGTCTGCAACCCCGAATTGTTAGAAGCGTCAGACATTATAACTTTAAGTTACTGGAAAAAATATTTAGACAGAATCATGCAAATGCACTGGTCATTCAGAGTTTAAGTATTACGGCGCTCATTCTCATGGGAGCCTTTGTCGAAATTCCCTATTTCAGAATACCAACAGCTGCTTCAATTCTTATTCTACTATCTGTAATTACGACAGTTTTGGGTGCTATTACCTACTGGCTAAGAGAATGGAGGGCTTTTGTATTATTATTTGCACTGATTATGCTCGATTCGCTAATGAAATCGGGGGTCTTTAATTTTAGCAACAGTGCATACGGCCTCGACTACAGTAAAAATGCCAATTACTCCTATGAGAAGTTGGATTCTCTGGCCTCTCGTAATAACTATTTTAGGGATATTGACAGTACCAGATTAATTTTAAGTAATTGGCGTACTAAATTTGGAAACGATCCAACTCAAAAACCCCGTATGATGGTGATTGCGGTGAGCGGTGGGGGTGTAAGATCGGCTTTGTGGACTACCTATGCGCTACAGGAAATAGATAAGGCGCTTGGAGGAAGACTGATGAAACATACCATTCTAATGACTGGAGCATCTGGAGGAATGTGGGGCGCAGCTTATTTTAGGGAACTTTATCATAAAAAAATAAATGGGCAAAAGATAAATCTTCAGGACAGTACTTATTTGGTTAATATTTCAAAAGATTTATCCAATGCATTGGCATTTACCTTTTTGGTCAATGATATTTTTATCCCTTGGGTTGATCGAAAGGTAAACGGTTATTACTACAAACAGGACAGGGGATATGTATGGGAACAGCAATATATTGAAAATACTGGCGGGTTGATGGATATGACTTTGGGCTATTACAAAAAACCCGAGTTCCAGGGCAAAATACCATTAATGTTTGTTACACCTGCCATTATTAATGATGGAAGATTTCTTGTTATTTCTCCGCAATCGGTCAGTTACATGATGCGACCGCCTTTTGTGATTGACTCTTACAATAATTATTCAGAGATAGACGGGGTAGACTTTGGCGCATTATTAAAAGAGCAGAATCCCTATAATTTACGTTTTGCATCAGCATTGAGAATGAGTGGCTCTTTTCCGCTTATTTTTCCCAATGTACAACTTCCTACTTCGCCTGTACTAGAGATTATGGATGCCGGCTTTAGAGATAATTTTGGTATCGAAAGTGCTGTTCGCTTTCTTGCTGTAAATAGAAATTGGATAAGAGAAAATACTAGTGGGGTTACCATTATTTCGATAAGAGGGCAGAAAAAAGTGGACGATATTCCTAAAGTTAATAACCCAGGTTTGGGAAGTACTTTTTTTAGTCCACTAGGTGCGATTTTTGATATTGATAATATTCAGGATTATCACCATGACAGTTTTATCGGCTTTTTACAGTCAAAATTAGGCTATGATAAAGTAGATATGGTACATTTAGCCTACAAACAGACAACGATGCAGCAAAAGGCCTCACTAAGCTTACATCTAACACAAAGGGAAAAAAACGATATATTATCGGCCATTAATATCCCATCCAACCAGAAAGCGATCAAAAGACTTCAAGAGACCTTCAAGTAAACTTCTGCAACTGCTTACAATGGAATTATTTTTCTAAAATGAGTATAATTTTTTACTATTATTTGCTTTTAAAATTAAAAAGACTATCTTTGCAACACTTTTTTCTAAAATGAAGATGTAAACTAATAAAAATAAACTATTTTTCAATGAAAACGATTGAAGTAAAAGCCCAAAACAGAACTGGTTTAGGCACAGGTCAGGCAAAAACTATCAGAAAAGAGGGATTAATTCCTTGTATTGTTTACGGTAATGGCGAAACAGTTCATTTTTCAACTGCTCCACTTGAAATACGTGATTTGATTTACACAAACGAGTTCCGTAAAGCAAACATAAATTTAGATGGTAAAACCGTTGAATGTATCGTAAAAGAAGTTCAATATCATCCTGTAACAGATGCTATTTTGCATGTTGATTTTCAAACTTTGTCAGCAGGCAAGTTGGTAAAAGTTAATCTTCCAATCAAACTTATTGGAACCTCCGAAGGTCAGAAAGTAGGTGGAACATTGGTTCAGAAAATGCGTAAACTACAAGTTTTTGCAAAACCAGAATCACTTTCCGAAACAATCAATGTTGATATCACTTCATTGGAATTAGGAAAATCATTGCGTGTTCGCGACATTAAACTTGCTGAAGGTGTTGAAGCTATCACCAACGGAAGTATTCCTGTAGCCTCAATTGATATCCCACGTGCACTTCGTTCAGCGCAGACAAAAGCTGCATCAGAAGGCAAGAAAAAATAATATTCGCAATTTATTGCAAATTCAAAGACGTAGTGGGGCAGAACCTGTTACGTCTTTTTTTGTTGAATATCTATGCTTAAAAAAATCTGGTTTTACCTTTTTGGAAACCCCAATCAATCTATTGTTAAAGAGGAAAATAAAGACGTCGTGAAATATCTCATTACCGGCTTGGGCAACATTGGTGTTGATTATGAAAACACAAGGCATAATATAGGTTTTAAAGTTGCTGATGCCCTCGTAGAGTCGCTTGGAGGCAGCTATAAGTCTGAACGCTATGGTGCTGTCGCAGCATGCAAACATAAAGGCAGAATTTATATTGTATTGAAACCTTCTACGTATATGAATTTGAGTGGACAGGCAATTCGCTATTGGATGAATAAAGAAAAAATAGAGGTCCAAAATACATTGGTTATACTCGACGATTTGAATCTTGATTTTGGTACGATCCGAATTAAAGGAAAAGGCGGTGCAGGCGGACACAACGGACTTAAAAGTATAGAACAGGACCTAGGAACTGGCGATTATCCAAGAATGCGTGTTGGTATAGGAAATAATTTTTCTAAAGGTCATCAGGTCGATTTTGTATTGGGAGAATGGGGGAACTATGAAAACGAACAAATGCCAAAGATTCTCAAACATTGTGTAGGCGCATGCAAGACATTTGGTTTTCTAGGCTTGGAGAAAACAATGTCTGAGTTTAATAAAAAAATACTTAATTCCGACCCACCCTCAAATTCAACTACTAACAATGAATAAGTTTTTAAAAATTTTGATGTTTGTGCTTTTGCCAATGCTGCTAAATGCCCAACACAATGATGTTCATATGCTCGACATGAGTAGCTCTTTGCCTTATGTTCTGCTCTTTTATTTGGTAACTTTTGTATCCCTATCCCTTTTCTTATTAAAATTATTAAGGCCAAATTTTCCAAATTATTGGATATACCTAACCTGTGTTATTGGAATTTTGGGTGCCGTGATGGTTACAATTTCTTTTGATAATATTCAAAATACACAGCTGCCTAAAATAGAAAATGTAGACCTGTCAGAAGAAGAATTGTCCCCGCAGATGAGAGAAAAAGTTCAAATTCAGCAGAGAGATATTGAAAATCAGAAATATGCCAATTTTTGGATTATTTCTATTCCTAACGTAATCATACTCATGCTAGCGCTCGTGAATCAGTTTATACAACGAAAAAGAGATCCTTCGGTGCGAAGGGGTAGATATGACTAATATTTTTTAAGCGCTTCGGCGCTTTTTTTATTTAATCTCGCTTGAAGCAATTAAAACTAAAACTACCTTATCCAAGCAGATTGTGAAATGAACATTCAGTCACAAAATGCTGCCTAATTTTTATGACAAAACATTAATTTTTACTACTTTTATCTGTCAAAATCCAAATTAAGACAATTTTTGGATTAGTTTCTTCAGATGTTAGAAATTGTTGAATATGTTAAGATATATAGCGCCTCTTTTAATTACATTTTTTGTTTGCAATTTATTGTCAGCTCAGGTTACCCTATCTGTAAGAGTAAATAGTGGAAATGCAGCCACTACCTGCACTGACGGTATTTTTGGGGGAACTCCAGATCCGCAATGGAGGGTTAATATCGGAAATCAGGGCTGGACTACCTATCCTCAAAGTGGCATTTGTTTTACCAATCCTCCTAATACACAATACAGCGAGACTTTCAACTGCCAATCCAATTATCCTGGAAGCATTCAGGTCTGTTTCAGAGCTTTTGAAGATGACGGGGGAGCCTGTATTGTAAATGAAACCTGTCTCGAGCAAATCTGTCAGAATTTTCCAACACCCGCTCCCGGCACAAGCACAACCCACACTTTAAGCATTCCAGCTGGAGCAAGTACAGGTTCTGTGAATTTTACAATTACTGCCTCTGGAGGATTTACTTTACCCGGAGCCGCATTCGATGTAATTTGTAATGCAGTAAATTTAGGCGTTTTGCCTTCAGGCGGCTCGGTCGGTAATGATCAATTGAGCAATTTAGGAAATTATTGCGCTTCAAGCACAGGCGACCCCAATCCCTGGGGCAATCAGCAAGGTGTTTGGGTGCGTTTCACAACAGGCCCCAATCCTGCAGCAACTATTCGTTTCAATGCGGTGAGCGACCCTCAAAACTTTGGGGATGGCTTAGATTTACAGTTGGCACTTTATCGCTCAAGTAACAATACCTGTACAGGTGCACTCTCCTTAGTCAGAGAGGAATATGAAGGCTTGGGTACAATTTGGGATGAGGAAATGTTTGTAGATTGTTTGTTACCTAATACAACTTATTTTTTACTGATTGATGGTGAAAACTCATTCCTTACAGGAAGCAACGGACAACAGGGATTCTTTGGACTTGAAATTTATGACAACGGTATTGTGCAGGCAGGTGACCTTATTTGTAATGCACAGCATCTAGGCACTGTACCCGCAGGTGGTTCAATTGGAACGCCCAATTTAAGTCAAACCAACATTTGTGCAACCAATACTAATGACCCTAATCCAGGCAACTGGACTGCAGACCAATCAGTCTGGTTCAGTTTCATCACACCACCTTCAGGACACGTTATTATCGAAGCGCAGAGCGATTTGCCTTTCCCAATCGGAACCGATGCAGTAGATCTTCAATTGGCACTGTATAGTACTTCAAATAATCTTTGTACTGGCACATTACAGGATATCGACAGCGATTTCGACCCTATAATTTTTGATGAAGATTTAGATGTTCGCTGTTTAGATCCGAACCGTAGATATTGGATTTTGGTGGACGGTTCGGGTCTCAACGTATCCGGAATTTTTGATATTACCGTTAGAGATGGCGGTATCCCACCTGCTCCCAATGATTCAATCTGTAATGCAATTGCGCTCGGTGCGCCAGTTCCAAATGGAACCGTCGGTTTG
>JBILRK010000067.1:0-7609 GCA_044372705.1 Saprospira sp.
ATGTGCTACGATGCCTTCGTTCATATCACTGTTATCGGCAAGAGAACGGCTGTCATTCTGAACAAAATCTCCAAAAATAACAGCGCTGGTGTTTTCCATAGCACCCGATACATAGTCGCGCACTACAACTTGTGAATATTTTTTCCAAGGATACTTAACCCCGAATTTTTCAGAAAAGAAAGTCAACATCTCAGGGGTGTATGGAAAAATATTTTTGGCATCTTTCTCAAATTTTGGCTCTACATAATACTCAAGGAGCATACCATTCCAATCATCTTTTACAACAGCAAATTCACCCACTGCCATCATAAACAAGTAAGGCGCATGCGGTAAATCCATCACCCAATAATCGGTACGCGTTCCGTCATTATTTTTTTGCGAAGATTTGAGCAATCCATTCGAAAGGGTTTTAAAACGGTCTTCAACTGTTATATACATTTCTTGAGTTGTACGCTCATTTGGTCGGTCGATTGTTGGAAACCAGCAAGAGCTCGATTCCGTTTCTCCCTGTGTCCAGATTTGTTGCGGTTTTTCGAGATCTTCCTTCAGTGGATTGATAAAGTATAATCCTTTGTCGGCAGTAATGGCAGCGCTACCACCCAATGGCAGATCATTCGGCTTGGCCGTGTACTCGATATAAATGCTGTACTCCTCAGTACGTTTGTACATGCGGTCTAACTTAATAAAAATATTTTTACGATCATTGTAAACGTATTTTAATGGTATTTCCTGATCCCCATTTTTCAAAACGATTTTTTGAATATCAAATCCCTTTGCATCGAGTCGCAATGAATCGGTATCATAAAACAATGGTTTTAATTTTAAGGTTGCCTTACCTAAAAGGTGTTGCTTAGACCAATCAAATCTTACATCAAGCGCTGTATGTATGAGGTCATTCCTGCGCGGATAGCTGGGATTGTAGACAGGGCGTTCAAAATCTGTTTTGGAGGCAACTACCTCAACCTCATCTAGCACACGGTCTTCTATGATGACATTGCTAACTTTTGAAGTGTTTTTACAGCCAAAAAGGAACAGGGCCGCAAAGAGAAAAAGTTGGAAATATTTTGTTTTTAACATATTGGCAGCTTCGTAATTTAATAATAGCACAATAATACGAAGAAATAACAAGTTTTATAGCTTTTTTATTTTCGAAAAAGTGTTTAATCCGCATTGATATTGAAAAATAGCAGGTAGATTCTTTGTTAAATTTTCAATTTGAAATTAAGGGACAAAATTAAATTCAAATCAGTTAAACAGTTGGAAGTCTTGTCAGCTTTATGTAACTTGCAAGAGATTATTAATCATTTAATCCCTAAGATTATCTAAGACTTTAAACTCATGAACTTAGTCCTTGAGTTTTATGATAATTGGAAATAATGCCAAAAAATATATTGTAAATAAAGATTTTATAAAAAAAATGTACTTTTGTATTTAATAGATTTTTTTTATATTCTGGATTATAAAAGACAATATCATGAATTATACCAAAATTCCACTGCTACTATTCATATTTTGTATTTTCAACTTTTCTAAAGTAGCCGCTCAATGTCAAAACTGCACTACGCTGATTTCTTCAAACCAGAATAACTTGACTGTAAGTTCAGGTGTAGTGTGTATTGCATCTGGTGTAACGATAACAGGTACTGTCAGTCTCTCAAACGGGGCAACACTTTGTAATCAGGGAACTTTAAATATCAGCTCCATGATAGTAAATACCGCCCAAAATGCCAATTTGATCAATTATGGGAGTATTTCTGCCAATTCAATTACTTGGGGGACAAATGCTACAGGTTCTTTTAATAATTATGGACAGGTTACGGTTAATGATTTGAATCTTGGTTATCATAATGGTTATAATGTTAACTTCACGAATCATCCTAACGCAAATTTTACAGTCAATTGTTCTGCTTACTTATTGGCTGGAACTTTTAATTTTAATGGCCCTGCAACTTTTAATGCGCCTATCTATTTTTCAGGATCGGCTTCAACTGTAAATGTCAATTTTAATGCTGTTTTTAATTGTACAAATCAGATTAATTCTGGTGCAGGTATTGCCAATAATATTACGGTAACAAGTAATGCTACCGTAAATTCTTATTCATGGAATATAACAGATGATGCTTTGTTTACAAATAACGGTACTGTTAATATTTCAGACGCATTTATATTACAGGCCTCAAGCGGTGAAAATATTGTTTTTAATCAGAATAACAGGCTTAATGTTAGAGGTTCGACAAGTTCATCTGGAATTAACATGAGTAATGTTGGTGGAAGTTTACAATTTACCAATTCAGGACCTACATCTGTTCAAAACAGATTTTCAGCATCCGGAACTAACCTGATTATGAATGGCCATAACGTTTTTTGTGGTTCATTATACATTCTTTCAAGCACTAATGTAAGCACTTCATTAAATTGTGGTGGAAGATTTGTTGTTAGCGGAACAAGTATTTTACAAAATTCAGTTTTTGGCCCAAATGTAGACATGTGCGATGCCGGTGGTGGATGGGATGCCAATCAGGGAACATTTAATGGTACACTTTGTTCCTGCAATGGTATAGGTACCGTTGGTTCATATGTCAGTTTTCCATTGACAAGTAATTGCCCAGTACAGTGTTCACCAACAGGTTCAACATTAAATCAGGTAGCATGTTCTTCTTTCACACTGAACGGACAGACATATAACCAATCGGGAACTTTCACTCAGGTCAGAACCAATGCTACAGGTTGTGATTCGACAATTACTTTGAATTTGACGATTCGACAGCCCTCAACAAGTACTGTAACGCAATCAGCTTGTTCCTCTTTCACTTTAAACGGACAGACCTATACTCAGTCTGGAACTTACACTCAGGTCAGAACCAATGCTGCGGGTTGTGATTCGACGATTACTTTGAATCTGACGATTCTTCAGTCATCAACAAGTACTGTTACGCAATCTGCCTGTTCTTCTATCACCTTGAATGGACAAACATATAGCCAATCAGGAACTTACACGCAAGTCAGAACCTTTGCGGCGGGTTGTGATTCGACAATTATATTGAATCTGACCATCCGTCAGCCATCAACAAGCACGATAATTCAATCCGCCTGTTCCTCTTTCATCTTGAATGGTCAGACATACAGTCAGTCTGGAACTTACACACAAGTTACAACCAATGCTGCAGGTTGTGATTCGACTATCACTTTGAATCTGACCATCCGTCAGCCATCAACAAGTACTTTGACACAATCAGCCTGTTCTTCTTTCACCTTGAATGGCCAGCCATACAGACAGTCTGGAACTTATACGCAAGTCATAAGCAATGCAGCGGGTTGTGATTCGACAATCATTTTGAATCTGACGATTCTACAGCCAACTACAAGTACTTTGACACAATCAGCCTGTTCTTCTTTTACTTTGAACGGACAGACATACAGCCAGTCTGGAACTTACACACAAATGACAATCAATGCGGCGGGTTGTGATTCGACAATCACTTTGAATCTGACCATCAGCCAGCCATCAACAAGTACTTTGACACAATCAGCCTGTTACTCTTTCACTTTAAACGGACAGACCTATACTCAGACAGGAACTTACACTCAAGTCAGAACCAATGCTGGAGCTTGTGATTCGACGATTACTTTGAATCTGACCATATTGCCAATACCTATTATCACAAAAAGCAATGACACGTCAATTTGTGCCGGCAGGACAGTCAATCTTTTTGCCAGTGGCGGACAGAGCTATGTCTGGAGTCCTGCTGCATCTCTCTCTAATGCTTCGATTGCCAATCCTGTTGCCAGCCCTCTTACAAATACAAACTACGCTGTCACTGTAACTAGTCAAAATGGATGTTCCGCAACAGGTCAGGTTAGCGTTTTGGTGAATTCCAATCCAATAATAAATGTAAATTCTATCACTTTATGTCAAGGACAATCTGCCAATTTAATAGCCATAGGAGCATCGAGCTACAGTTGGTCTCCTGCGATAGGTTTGAGCAGTACAGTTGGTGCAACAGTCATTGCTAATCCATTAAAAACCAGATTTTATCAGGTTATTGGCACAGATCAAAATGGTTGTTCTGGTATAGCCAATGTCACCGTTACGGTGGTCAGCAGACCTTATGTAAATCTTGGACGAGACATGGTTGTATGCAGAGGAACCGCCGTAGTGCTGGATGCCGGAATTAACGGAGCGATTTATCAGTGGAACACTGGGCAGACCACTCAGACTATCAATGTCAGCGCTAGCGGTTCCTACGCCGTGACGGTCAGCACACAGAATGGCTGTTCAGGAACTGATACTGTGAATGTAACTTTCAAAAGATGTCGCGATAATATTTTGACTGTATTCCGAGGGGAATCCGGAGATTTATATGAAAATCCTAAAAACGAGGAGAGCAATATCATTGTCAGAGAGATTAAAATTTATCCAAACCCTGCAGTTGATTTCCTCATAGTAGAATGTGAAAATCTCGAGGAGAATGACTTTTACAAGATCAGGATTCACAATCAATTGGGTCAACGAGTTTATGATCAGGTGATAAGAGATAGAAAATACCGGATAGATATAAGTCAATGGGCAGTATCAGGTATATATTACATTGATGTAATGAATTTTAATGGCGAGTTATTGGCGCAAAAGAAGATTGTGGTGGAGTAAGCAAAACATAGCCCACGAAATATTTCGTGGGCTATGTTTTGCTTGACGAGACTAGGCTTTAATATGTAGGGGTTGAAACCTCCTGTTTGGTTTGGGATTATATAACCTCGCATCTAAACCCAAGGCTATCTAATTTAACTTTAAATTTTCCCTCACTTGCTTTTTATTTCAAATAGTATTATCTTTGACATAATTCATCTTTGCAATTCTAACAATTCCGAGTTTAACTTATGAGCAATTTCGTAGTATCAGCCCGTAAATACCGCCCAATACGTTTCGACAGCGTTGTTGGTCAGGCTCATATTACTAATACACTGAAGAATGCTATTAAAAACGATCATCTCGCTCATGCCTTCCTATTTTGTGGGCCTCGTGGAGTAGGTAAAACTACCTGTGCCCGAATTTTGGCAAAGGTTCTCAATTGCGAGCAGCCAACATCTGAGACCGAGCCCTGCGATGTTTGTCCATCCTGCAAGGCTTTCAACGAAAATGCTTCGCTCAATATACATGAGCTCGACGCCGCATCGAACAACTCTGTAGAGCATATCCGTGCACTCATAGAGCAGGTGCGCTTTGCTCCACAGCGTGGCAAATACAAGATTTATATCATAGACGAGGTGCATATGCTCTCGCAGGCTGCTTTCAATGCCTTTCTGAAAACATTGGAAGAGCCCCCGTCTTATGCCATTTTCATTTTGGCAACGACCGAAAAACATAAAATCATTCCCACCATCCTCTCCCGCTGTCAGATTTTCGATTTCAACAGAATTCAAATCTCCGACATGGCCGGACATCTGCGCAATATCTGTACGCAGGAAGGCATCAGTGCCGAGGAGGATGCCCTCAATATCATTGCGCAAAAGGCCGATGGTGCCCTGCGCGATGCCCTGTCTATCTACGACCGCATCGTTAGCTTTTCGGGCAATAATATCAAATATCAGGATGTCATCGAAAACCTGAACATCCTCGACTATGATTACTACTTCAGAGTCGTCGATGCCATAGTTTCGGAAGATGTGAGCGAACTGATGCTCATTTTCGATTCCATTCAGCGCAAAGGCTTCGATGGTGATATTTTTATCAACGGACTTGCAGAGCATCTTCGCAACCTGCTCGTCTGTCAGCGTCCCGAAACTGCCTCCCTGCTAGAAGTGAGTGGCAACATCAAAGAACGTTATCTGCAACAGGCTGCATTGGTACCGACATCAATTATTGTTTCAGCACTGAGTCTGGCCTCCGACTGCGACATCAACTACAAAATGTCGAGAAATAAAAGGCTGCATGTGGAAATGTCGCTCATAAAAATGGCCTTTATCAAACAGGCGCTGCAACAGGTAGCATTCCCCTCCACAGGAGAAGGAATAGAAAAAAAAAACAGTCCTAAGCTGAGTAGCGTTGCCGAAAACAGTTACAATTACAGTATTGAACAAAAGGTAGAGCAAAATACAAAATCTCCAAAAACAGCGCTCGCCGATACAGAGGAAGATTACAACGTTAAGGGTGAGGCCGTTGAGGATAATACGCCTCCAATAATCGAAAAAGAAAGCCTGCTTTCGAAATTAAAAACCAAAAAGTCAAGCCTGCTCAGCAGTTTAAAATCTGAGGTAGAGGAGGACGAATTCAACTACAGCAAAGCTGAAGCTATGACTTGGAGCATAGCATCCATTCAGGAAATCTGGGAAATTTACTGCAATGAAATCGATTCGCCTTCTTCTCAGGTCTTATACAAGGGTGCCATTTTCGAAATCAAAGAAGGTTCGGATCAAATCTTTGTCACAGTAAAAAGTAGCAGAGCCAAAGATGCTATCCTTAGAGACAATGCCCTGCTCGAAAAAATGAGGAGCAGCTTTTCCAAATCTAATCTTCAATTCGCAGTAGAAATAGAAGAAGGCCCGGCCGAAGAAATTGTAAAACCCAAGGTTAAACCACAAAGTGATCGCGATAAATACAGCTATTTCATGCAAATGAATCCACTTTTGGCAGATTTTCAAAAGCGTTTCGGGCTCTATCCGGCCGATTATAATCCAAAGAAAAAATAAGCCATGAGAACTAAATTATTTTTGCCCTTATTCCTTTCGCTTGGTATAGGTGCCAGCGCACTAAGTTTTGCTTCCAAAGAAAACAAAAGTGAAGAAACTACTGTACTAATTTGCAAGAGCGAAAATGCCTATGCCTACCATAGTCACAAATGCTCTGGCTTGCAGCGCTGTAAAGCTGAAATTGCCAGCATCAGAATTGCGGAAGCCAAAAAACTTGGAAAAAGCGCTTGTAAAATATGTTACAAGTAAGCTTTCATGCTAATTTAAAATTTACGGGACTATTGGTCAAATATTTTTTAATGCCTCTCTTTTTGTGAGTTGGCTCAAAATTGATGTATTTTCTGCGACAAATTGACGAACCAATACCGGATTAGTTTTGGCATATTCTCTTAGTGTCCAACCCTGCGCTTTTTGGATAAAAAACTCTTTTTCACTCGCAGTGCGCAGGATATAGTTTTTTAATCTTTCGAAATCTGTATCCTTTTTGTACTTGAGTTGATAAAGCAAAGCAGTTCTTCTAAACCAGAAATTATCTGAGCGAATCCATTTTTCGGGATAGCTTTCACAAAATTGAGGGTATTTTTTAAGGTAAGCCCCTATCAATTTAGAAGCAACTGCATCGATTGTATCCCACCATGAATTCTCTGAAATCAATTTTTCAAGTTGCGGCATCCAGCTTTCATCGGCCTTTTTAATAGATTTTTCCAAAATTTCTATGGTAAAATAATGCAATTCTCGCTTTGGCAGAGCCCAAAGCTTTTCAATAAGTTCTTTAAGTTCATCGCCTTGAGGAAGTGGATACTTGGAAAGAAAATCTTTTTGAAGCGACTTTCTTAATTCGCTTTTAATACCAAAAAAACTGAAGCGCTTTCGCATATATTTAGACATCGCGTTTGCTTCATTATTATTGCCTGCAGCTGAA
>JBILRK010000551.1:0-7549 GCA_044372705.1 Saprospira sp.
TTTCGCTTTCTGCAAAGCTTCTATCTGTAAATGTAACAGCACAGGCAATCATGAATACGTTTTCTTTTGAAGGACGGGTAACTTCTTCAAGTTCTACTTTTGAAAGAGTAGGAGCGCGCATCAATTCAGCAAAAGTACCAGTATCTTCATCAAGGAATTCCTGGAAAAATTCTTTTTCTTCGGGAGAAATTGAACCATCGGCTTTGGCAAGTTCCAAAAGAAGTCTGGCCAAAGTTTTTTTATCGTAAGGAGTAGTTAATGGATTTGCTTTTAATCTTCTTTCAAATTCAGATAATTTTCTAGCAATTTTCCATTCCTTAGTTTCTTGGTCGAAGTAAAAATTGAAGCTGATTCTTTCAAAAGCATCAACAACGGCATCTTGTTTATCTTTGGCAGAATAATTAGCACCTGAAGTTTGTGTTCTGACCATTTCATTACCAACCATAGCAGCAGTATTACCTGCAATGCCACCACCAACAGCAGTACGAATTACACGCATCAAAGATGAGCGCATACGGCTGATCAGGTTTAGTTTAACCATGCCCTGAATTTTGTTGCCGGTATCTTTGCTGTCTATTCTTACAGAAAATTTTGATTCATACACCTCGCCTTCAACTTTGAACTTGCAATGCATGGTACTACCATCCAATTTTTCTTCGAGAATAATGGGTTTGAGCAGGTCGTAGGTGATTTCCATTTCGTTTTCCATGATAAAAAGGGATTTTATTTGAGTTTTAAAATAGATTCATATGCAATAATAGTATTTTTTTTTCAATAGCACAAATTAGAAAATAATTAGAAACAAAAAAGGTACAGATTTTCAATCCGTACCTTTTTATGATTATCTATTTCTAAAATTGATTACTTTGTTAAAGTGATTTTTTTACTTTGAATCTTTCCGTCTTCGCTTCTTAGAATCACAAGATACATGCCACCAGCTTGCTCTGTGATATCGACCGGAATTTGCATGCTTTGCTGTCCAGTCATATTCCATTCGCGAAGTTTACGTCCTAAAACGTCAACCAATTCAATTTCTAAGTTTTGAATAGTTGCGAGTTCAATCTGAATTGTAAATGCACCATTACTTGGATTTGGCATCACGTTGAAGCTTTCAACAAAGTTTATTCCATCGGTTGATGAAAGAATCATATTTACCGTTTCAGTTGAACTGCAGCCATTGGCATCTGTAATAGTAACTGAGTAGGTGCCAGGTGTCAGGTTGTTAATATCCTGCGTGTTGGCACCATTGCTCCATGCATAGCTGTAAGGAGCTGTTCCGCCGCTTACGCTAAGGTCGATACTTCCGTTGTTGCCATTGCTGTTGGTAAAACTAACCGAGCTGTTCAATGCTGCAGGTGAACCTACAGTAAAGCTGGCAGTTGAAGCACAACCGTTGGCAGCGCTAACGGTTACTGTGTAGTTTCCAGCGCTGAGATTAGCAATATTCTGTGTATTGCCACCATTGCTCCAGCTGAAGCTATATGGGGCTGTTGCGCCGCTTGCAGAGATGGCAATAGTACCATTTGTAGCGCCATTACAACTAACATTAGCAGTGTTTCCACTAATGGTTGGACCGCCAGCAATATTCACAGTTGTTTGTGCTGTCTGTTCGCAGCCATTAGCGTCGCTGACAGTTACAGTATAAGTACCTGAAACAAGTCCGTTAACAGTGCTGCTGTTGCCGCCATTACTCCAGCTAAAGCTGTAAGGAGCTGTTCCACCGTTTACTGTAGCAGTAGCAGTTCCGCTGTTGTTTTGACAAGCTGTTGAATTTGATGTTGCGCCAGCTGTAAGTGCCGATGGCTGAGTTATCGTAAGATTTTGTACACTGAAACAACCGTTGATGTCTGTTACGGTCACTGTAAATGTACCAGCACAAAGGTTATTTCTTACACCACCAGTTCCTGCATCACTCCAGTTGTAAGTGAATGGTGCAGTTCCGCTAAGGGGCGTAATTACGGCAAATCCATTACAGGTGCCATTACATCTCGCAGCGGTAGAACTAACCGAGCTGTTGATAGAACATGAACTGCAATTATTAGCAACATTTACTGTTCCGTTAGTAGTACAGTTGTTTGCATCTGTTACAGTAAAGCTATAGTTGCCTGGACTTAATGCATTTGCTGTAGCTCCTGTACTGCCATTGCTCCAAGAAATGCTGTATGGTGCAGTTCCTCCACTTGCAGTTGCAGTTGCTGTACCATTGTTGCCAGCACAACTTACGCCTGTTGATGTAGGTGCAGCCGATAATACGGCAGGTTGCGTTATCGCAACCGTTCCAATGCTTGCAACACAGCCCAAACCATCGGTAACAGTCACACTATAATTGCCTGCAGAAACTCCGTTTAAATCTTCTGTAGTAGCTCCATTACTCCAAATGTAAGTGAATACGCCATTTCCACCACTTACTGAGATATTTGCAGCGCCATTTGCTCCGCCATTACAACTTACAGCCGTAATGTTAGTAACAGATGCAGAAGGCGTACCAACTGAAGTGATGGCAATAGGACCATTGGTAATAACACAACCACCCTGGTCAGTTATGGTGACTGTATAGTTTCCTGCACTTAGTCCATTTAAATCCTGAGTGATTGCTCCATTACTCCATTGATAGGTATAGGCGCCATTTCCACCTGCTGCATTTATGTCAATACTACCCGCAGTAGAACATGTTGCATTATTAACACTTACTGTACTGCTGCTCAGGGCAGTTGCAGGTTGACTGATATTAAAACTTCTTGTAGTTGAACATCCGTTAACATCGCTAACTGTTACTGTGTAAGAGCCAATTGCTAGTCCTGAATTTGTAGCAGTTGTTCTACCATTGGACCAAAGATAAGAATAGCCTGTTGTGCCACCGCTTGCGTTTACAGTCGCAGAACCATTGCTTCCTCCCACACAGGCCACATTGTTTGTAGAACCTGCAGTTGTTGTTAGCGCTGAAGATGGTTGAGTGATAGTGACAGTTCTGGTAGATGTACAGGCATTTGCGTCCGTAACAGTAACCGTGTAGGTGCCTGCAGCCAATCCAGTATTCGTGGCAGTAGTTCTACCGTTTGACCAGTTAAAGGTATAAGCCGAGGTTCCACCTGAAGTTGTTACTGAGGTTGACCCATTGTTATTACCAAAACAGGCGATATTAGTTGTTGTTCCTGTTGTTACTGTTAGGGCAGAAGGTTGTGTGATGGTTATGCTTCTGGTTGTAACACAGCTATTGTTATCAGTAACGGTAACTGTATAGGTGCCAGCGGCCAAACCTGTATTGCTTGCGGTAGTTCTACCGTTCGACCATGTATAGTTATAAGGTGCAGTTCCACCAGAGCCAGTTACCGTAACTGCCCCATTGGTTCCACCATTACAACTTACATTTGCTAAAGCGCTACTGTTAGAGCTGATTGCACAGGCAGATGGTGTAGCCACGCAAACCTGTAGAGACCATGCTGTCAGAGAACCACCATCCTGATTAAAAGAATCAATAACGGTCAATGTCCAAGTACCATTTGGATTTTGACTGTTATAGGCGGAAAGTGGATTAACTGGTCTGTAGAAATTACCATCAGTTGGTGGGCAAGGAAGCGTGTTGTTTGCAGCAGCATCATCGAATTTTACATTCCAGTTATCTTCATCGTTACAAACTCTTCTGAATAGCGTAACAGTGGTGTTCGCCGGGCTTCTCAGTCTGAATATAAGGTCATTGACCCAAGAGTGAGTTCCTACCAAGTTGGTTACATTTACATCAGTGATTGTACCTGTAATTGGAACATTTAATGTTGAGTTGATAGTTTGGACACCTGTTGCTGAAATTGCCAGCGGAACATTTGTGCTTGCATAGGTATTGCAAGTCGACATTGTGAACGAGAAAGATGCCGAAGCTGGAGCAGTACCACAACCTGTAATTGCTGTAACTCTCCAATAATAGGTTGCTCCGCCAGTCAATGTAGCTGCCGATGTATAAGCATTGGTAGTTACAGTGTCTGTGTCAACAATAGCAGTGAATGCAGCATTAGATGAAATTTGTACGATGTAGGATACTCCGGCACCGCTAGCAGCAGTCCAGGTAAATGAAGCTGGATTATTAACTCCAATGGCCGCATTTGCAGGTGTTAGCAAAGTAACAGCTGTAGGAGCGGTTGAAGAAACAATAAGCGTAAGATCTTGTGTTTTTGTACCCGAAGTACTGTTTGCCGTCAACGTGATCGTATAAGTTCCTGGTGTAACAGAACCGATGTTTCCAATCGTAAGTGTAGTTGTACCAGTTGGAGTAACTGGATTGGTACTGAAATTGGAACTAGCTCCGGCTGGTAATCCTGCAAGGGTAAAATTAACAGGAGTGTTGTAGCCACCTATTGCTCCCACATTTATAGTATAAACAGCACTTGTAGGCTGGCAAACTGCAACAGTTGTATTAGGTATTGTAATTGTATAATCACTTGTAGCTGCAGTTATCGTAAAGTTATTGTTCGAAATATCGAAGAAATAACCGTTTGAACAACGCACCATAATACGGCAGGTAGTAGATGGCGTGTTTGGAACATTGATTACCTGAGTACCGTCGTTTGGTGTATTAGCCAAAATTAGGGTATAGGTTGCGCCTCCATTAGTAGACAAGAAAATATCAACATTGGCACAGCTAACAGGAGCATTTGTTGTATTTGCAACACTCCAGGTAACTGTTTGTGTACTGTTTCCTGGCCAGGTAATACCTGTTGCAGTTGGGTTTGTAACTTCAAATGGGCCAGAGTTAGCATCAACAGCTACTGCAACATTGGCAGAAGCAGTACAGCCACCACCGGGTGCATTATCGCGAACAGCAACCCTGAAATTCATTGTTCTGGCTACAGAAGGTAAAACTTCCCAAGTGAAAGGGCCGTTCGTCGCCAAAGAAGCAAGACTTGGAAAATAACGTGTCGGATTGGTCGTAGGATCAAAAGTTCTGAAATTAGGACCACCAGTTGCTGTGGCAACAGGCGGCTGAGTAGAGGTCTGATTGTTCATCTGCTCCCAACAGTAGGTAAGTACATTTGTTGGATTAGCATCTGCGCCTGCTGCAGTTAGTGCAAAAGGGGTGCTTCGTGGCACATTAACAGTAGTTGCTGCAACGGTAACAGTTGGATTGGCATTGGTCAATGTAGTTTTTACTGGGCAGGTATGACCGCCACCGGTAATAAATGCACCAATTTCTTGTAAGCTAATATTGTGAAAATAATCGTCCGAGTTGTTTTGCACATTTGGAGCACAAATACCAGCATAACCCATGATAGTTGAAGCAGAACCAGGCTCCATTGCAGTTGCAGTATTTCTGTTACAATTGTTATTCTGTGTGTGGTTGGCACCGAATTGATGCCCCATTTCATGTGCTACATAGTCGATATCGAATGGATCGCCAACAGGTGTCGGACTTCCGGTTACGCCTCTTGCTTTGCCGCTTGAGCTACAAACAGACCCCAACTGAGCGATACCACCACCACCTGTTGAAAATACATGACCGATATCATAATTTGCTCCACCAATCACATTGGTAAGGGTGGTCTGGTTTTCATTCAACATAGTGCCACCATTGTTATTGGTGTATGGATCGGTACCAGCATTGGTATAAATAATCAAATTATTATTGGCAATGATATTCATGCGTATAGCCATGTCTTTTTCATACAAGCCATTTACGCGATTCATTGAGGTATTCATAGCTGCAAGTACACCTGCTGTTGTTCCACCATGAAATGCGGCATATTCGCCCGTACAAGCAAGTGCTAAACGATAAGTTCTCAACTCACATGAGCCATAGGCAGATTTAAGGTCGGGCAGGGGATTATTTCTACCATGATCATAATAATCAGTTACGCCACAATCAAAATATTTTGGTTCTGAACTAGCATAGTCCTTTTTCTTGTAGACGATGTAGTGTTCAATATCGCCACCACCAAAACTGTAAGGGTCGATATAAACTGAACTTTCACCAGGTATAAGAATCATTGCATGAAATCCTTGTTGTGTGAGGTCAAAGCGAACATAAGACCCAGGATTTTCGACACCGTAACCTGCATAGGTCGTGATTTGAGGAAATTGTTCCGCAAGCTCGGGTGCCATGATAGGTGATTCAACAATATCGAAGGTCTGCATACTGCCATCTGGCATAGGTAACTCGATATAAGTTTTAGTCATTTGAGCGACCGGGGTAAATTCCATAGGCGCAACATTTAAAATTTCTCTTATTGTTGCTAAATTCAATTTCATTGTCCGATATTTGTGCGGAGTGATATAACGTTTTCCAACTTTTGGAATTTGTTTTTCTCCGATTTCGGACCAAAGACCGGAATTACCTTTAATTTGTTGCGCATTTGTGTTCAAAAACGAAATTATGAACGCTGATATGAGCAGCAAAGTTTTGTTAAAAAACTTCATAAGTAGATTTTTTACAGATGTTTGAAATTGAGATTCAATGCTCTAACATCAAATGTTAGTAAAAGTTGAAATAGTGATATGATATATTGTTTGAATGTGGGCAAAATTACAAAATAATTTACTTTGTTTGCACATGATATCCGCCGTAAATTTTTAATTTTTGGCATGATATAAAGTTAAAATTTTATAGTACTATAGTGATATCTGTCTTAATCCCAATTTATAATTTTGATGCTAGGGCCCTAGTTGTTCGATTGCAGCATCAGGGTGAACAATCTTTGATCCCATTTGAGATTATCTGTTTAGATGATCATTCAGATTTACATTTCAAGGAGCTGAATAGTGAGATTGAAGGTCTTAAAAATGTAAAATTTATCAGGCTAAGTAAAAATATCGGCAGATCTGCCATAAGAAACAGATTGGCTGAGATGGCAAATTACGAGTACCTTTTATTCATGGATTGCGACAGTATGCCCGAAACGGATGTGTTT
The DNA here is from genome assembly GCA_044372705.1 of Saprospira sp. Classification (GTDB taxonomy): domain Bacteria; phylum Bacteroidota; class Bacteroidia; order Chitinophagales; family Saprospiraceae; genus Saprospira. The sequence goes on from JBILRK010000551.1 coordinate 6,894, forward strand.
ATCTTTAACTATGCGGCTTTTTTGAAACCTGATACTGTATTATATGGTGGAAGAACCTACAGTTCTGAAAAGCCTTTTAATAAAGATTTGTATTTTCATTGGCATTATGGCAGGGAAAGAGAGGTAAAAACAGCAAAACAAAGATCTGAAAATCCTTACAGCTCTTTCATGACAAATAATTTTGTCATACCAAAAAAGATAATGCTCGAAATTGGTTTTGATGAAAGTCTGAAACAATACGGGCATGAGGATACAGTTTTTGGCTTAGAACTTAGAAAGCAAGGAATAAAAATTCATCATTTAGATAATCCTTTGCGCCACATAGGTTTGGAAGAGGCATCAGTTTTTTTGAAAAAATCTGAACAGGCCGTTGAAAATTTGCTGTTTTTAATGAAAAAACATGCCCTAGAAGATAATATAAAACTCCTGAGATATTTTCTGAAGAGCAGAAAATGGCTGCTTCATCCGCTAATCTATGTATGGTTTTATCTTTTTAGGTCTTCTTTAAAAAGAAATTTATTGGGGACCAAACCCAAGCTAAGAAATTTTGATTTATACAAATTGGGTTATATGGTATTTATGAGTGGAAAGATGAAAGAGTGAAAGATGAAAGAAGAGAATAAAAAAAGGATTTTCCATCGGAAAATCCTTTTTTT
>JBILRK010000070.1:0-7513 GCA_044372705.1 Saprospira sp.
TGGCAGGATAAATATCCAAAAGTAAAAGCTCGTCCAGTTCATCCAGTGCTTCAGCAAAACCATCAACAAAATCTCTGGTTCTGGAATATAAATGAGGTTGGAAAACACCTGTAATTTTACGATCGGGGAAAAGACTGCGAGCAGCTCTGATTGCAGCCTTCAACTCTTCGGGGTGGTGAGCATAATCATCGATAAAAACAGCATCAGGACTTTGATAAACCCATTCGAAACGTCGCCAAATTCCGCGGAATGTTCTCAGTGCTTGTCTTATTTTTTGTTCCTCACATCCAAGTAGCTGGGCTACTGCAATAGCAGCTGTGGCATTTTCAACATTGTGACGGCCTGGCAGTGTAAAAAGCAGATCGTCCCATTTTGTTCCAACCGCATTATCCTTCCAATCAAAAATAAAATTAGGTGCTTCTGAACGGATACGTAAGCTCTGATATTCCGCCCCTGCTTCTGTACCATAGCTATGTATCTTAGCTTTAATTTCTGCATCTCCGATATTCTCTTCCAATCCCTTGCGGAGTAACAGATCCGCTTTGGCCTGTCCCATAAACTTCAGATAACTTGCCTTCATTTCATCGTGATTGCCATAAATATCTAAATGATCGGCATCCATAGATGTCACAATGGCTATTTCAGGATTGAGCTGAAGGAAAGAACGATCAAATTCATCCGCTTCCATTACAACCCATTCAGAACTACCATTTATAAAATTTGAATTAAAATTATTGGCAATTCCCCCAAGGAAAGCGGTACATTCGACACCAGCTGTTCTCAAAATATAGGTTAGAATTGAACTTGTACTCGTTTTACCATGCGTACCTGCTACCGCAATTGTTTTGCGGTTTCGGGAAATAAGACCCAACACCTCTGCCCGCTTCATAATTGAATAATTATGATCTCTAAAGTAGCATAACTCTGCATGTTCTTTAGGAATAGCCGGCGTGTAAATTACCAGATCAACAGCCTCGGGAATTAAGGAAATATCTTCATGATAATGGATTTCCATACCCTCATTTTCCAATTCTGCAGTCAAATCGGTACGTACTTTATCATAGCCCCAAATTTTCATTCCGAGACCATTGAAATAGCGGGCAAGAGCACTCATGCCTATGCCGCCAATTCCGACGAAGTAAATCTTTTTGATGCTGGAGAAATCCATAATTTTACAAATTCAAATTTATTTTTTCAAAGCCAGACATTCCTTGGCTATCCTTTCGGAAGCATCGGGCATGGCAAGTTTTTTAATATTTGTTTCCAATTCTTTTCTTCTATCATCATTACCAAGTAATTCAAGTGCTTTTGCAACTAGCGTTTCCCTGGCATCTGCATCTTTCACAAGCACTGCTGCATCTTTCTTAACCAAAGCCATTGCATTTGCCGTCTGATGGTCTTCGGCCACATTTGGGGAAGGAATGAGAATGGCAGCTTTTCCACTTACACATAGTTCCGAAATAGTCAATGCGCCTGCTCTTGCTATGACAAGGTCGGAGGCTGCATAAGCCAGATCCATTCGGTCGATAAATCCTAGTACTTTCACAGCAGGCATTCCTGCGCCCATGGGCGAATAAGTTTCGAAATAAAATTTACCTACCTGCCAAATTATTTGAACATTGGCATCTGCTAACTGCTGTAAATTGTTGCCAATACTTTCGTTTATGGTTTTTGCCCCCAAACTCCCGCCTGTAACCATTATGACCTTTTTATCTGTGGAGAAACCATAATGCTTAAGTCCAGCTTCCTTTTTCGAACTGATATCCAGAATATCCTGTCTGACCGGATTCCCGGTAAGTATCAGTTTTTCTGCAGGAAAGAAACGCTCCATTCCATCGTATGCTACACATATCTTTCGGGCCGATTTTGCCAAAAGTTGATTGGTTTTTCCGGCAAAGGAATTCTGTTCATGTATCAAGATTGGAATTTTTCTCCAGCCTGCTACTTTCAGGGCAACACCACTTGCATAACCCCCTACTCCAATAACCGCATCGGGTTTAAACTTCGAAATTATTCCCCATACTTTGATCATAGAAAATAAAATCTTAAAAGGCAAACTGATGTTTTTCCAAAGTTCCTTGCGCTGAAATCCACTTATCCAAAGTCCCTCGATTTTATACCCGGCCTGCGGCACTTTTTCCATTTCCATTCTTCCTTTGGCACCAATGAATAGGAATTCAGCCTCGGGCATCTGTTTTTTGATAGCCTCGGCAATTGCAATAGCGGGATAAATATGACCGCCTGTTCCACCTCCACTGATAATGAATCTCATAATCTATTCTTTATACCTGATCAATTTTCTTTTCTTCTGTTTTTACTACATTCTCCTTTTTTTCTTCCAATCCTTCCTGTTTTTTCTCTTTTTCGCTTGTTTTTTCAATATGTCGACTCACCGAAAGTATAATACCCAAGGAAATCCCTGTAAACATGAGCGAGGTTCCACCCAAACTCACGAAAGGCAAGGTTAGACCTGTAACTGGCATCAGATTTACATTTACAGCCATATGCGCAAAAGCCTGTATGGTTATACTCAGTGTCAATCCCATGGCCAACATAGAACCGAATGCTTTAGGCGATTTGTTTACCATTCTGATAGTTCTAATCACGAGCATCATATACAACATCAAAACCAACACGCCGCCAAACATCCCATATTCCTCAATGATAATGCAGTATATATAGTCGGAATAAGCATGGGGCAAGAAATAAGATTGTACGCCGTTGCCGGGTCCTACTCCAAAAAATCCACCTTTAGCAACTGCCATTTTAGCTTGCAGTAGTTGAAAGGTGTCCTCTGGGCTACCCCCTTCGAAGAATACTTTTAATCGACTTATCCATGTATCTACCCTTATGGCTGGAAAAATCTCTGACATTATGATGAGCAAGGCAAATAGCCCTGCACCCAACATTATTAGAGAAAATACGTTTCTTAACTCTACTTTACCTATGAACATTTGCATGACACAGGTTAAAAACAATACCAATGCATTTGACAAATCGTAAGGCGCAATCAAAATAACAGTTGCCAGAACCGGCCCAAGTAATTCTAATTGAGACAGTTTCTTTGTTTGCATGATGGCAACAGTTCTTGCCACATAAAGTATAATTGCCAGTTTAGCAAAATCTGAGGTTTGGAAGGTAATTCCAACAAAAGGCAACCTTATCCAACGCGAAGCGCCATTAATATTTACACCAAAAAACATGGTATAAATGAGCATAGGGATTGCAATTGCTATGAGTACTGTCGACCATTTTGCATATTGCATATAGTTCACCATATGAGCTACGTACATCACAACTAAGGCGCCCAACAACAATACTACATGTCGAACCAGAAAAGATTCGGTATAAGTATCATTTCTCAATGCCAATACATCGGCAGAGCTGTACACGGTAAGCACAGAGAATATAGCAAGCAGCGCTATCAAGAGCCAGATAATTCTGTCTCCCTGTAGCATTGCAGCCATTCTGTTTCTTAATATTTCAGCTCTGTTGTTCATAATTATATTAAAAGCCTATTTATTTTCTAATTCAGCCATTGCTGAGCTTAAGATTTCCTTGAATACATTTCCTCTGTGTTGATAATTATTAAAAAGATCGAAACTTGCACAGGCCGGAGATAATAGCACTACATCACCGCTATTTGCATATAGACTTGCAGCCTTTAATGCCTCTTGCATACTTCCGCTTTCAACTATAATTTCAATTTTATTTTTAAAAGCATTCAATATCTTCTCATTGTCTTTACCCATACAAATGACTGCCTTTACTTTTTTCTCGGCTAAGTCGAACAAAGGGCTGTAATCGTTTCCCTTGTCAACCCCGCCAACTATCCAAACCACAGGTTTTGTCATTGCTTCCAATGCGTAAAAAACCGAATCCACATTAGTTGCCTTACTATCATTGATATATTCAACTCCGTTGATTGTACAAACTGATTCTAAGCGATGTGCTTCATTTACAAATGTGCTGAGTGCCTCTGAAATCTTTTCGTTGTCAATGCCCAATTGTTTTGCTGCGAGCACGGCACAGGATATATTAAACCTGTTGTGCCAACCCTGTATGGTCAAATCCGATTTCTTAATACTAAAATCACTGTGTTCGACCACTAAGTACTCAGAATCGCTCGCAAGTGCAGACATAGAAACTGGGATACAACCCTCTTTACCCTCCTGTTTCCAAAACTTCCCAAAACCAAATGCAATATTCTCATCCTCAGCGTTATAAATAAAAATATCTTCGGCTTGTTTATTTTGAGCGATACGGAATTTAGACCCTATGTAGTTTTCCAGTTTATACTCGTACCTATCTAGATGATCGGGCGTGATATTAGTAAGAATGCCAATATATGGTCTGAACTTAGTACAGCCATCCAATTGAAAGCTACTGACTTCGACTGCATAGTAGGCTCTATCTCCCTCTGCAACCTGTTTAGCCAAACTAAATCCGACATTTCCTGCAAGCCCTACATCAAATCCGGCGCTTTCAAGTATATGATATATCAGTCTGGTTGTCGTTGTTTTACCATTACTTCCTGTTACAGCTATAATTTTAGCTTTGCTGAAACGAGCGGCAAATTCTAATTCATCAATTATTTCTATTCCTTTCTCTTTCAATGCTTTTACCAAAGGAGCCTTATCGGGGATACCCGGACTTTTTATGACTAGTGCCGCCTTTTCAAGTATTACATTTTCATTGTGTCCCGATTCTTCAAAATCAATGTTATTTTCCAGTAATTCACGTTTGTATATATCTTTCATCATACCCATATCAGACACAAAGACCGAATAGCCTTTGCGCTTAGCCAAAATTGCAGCACCTACCCCACTCTCGCCGGCACCAAGTACCACTACAAAAGGATTTTGCAGATTTGGACTATTACTGGATGATATTTCTTTTATAAAAACGTTCATTTTTTATCAATAACTATCTAATTTTCAATGTAATAATTGTTAAAATTGCCAACATAATTCCTACAATCCAAAAACGTGTTACAATTTTCGATTCGTGCATCCCTTTTTTCTGAAAGTGATGATGAAGTGGTGACATCAGAAAAATTCTTCTACCTTCTCCATATCTCTTCTTTGTATATTTAAAATAACTAACCTGAAGAATAACCGATAAATTTTCTGCCAAAAATATTCCGCACAACACAGGTATGAGTAATTCTTTTCTGATTACAATTGCAAGTGCTGCAATAATGCCACCCAGGGCCAAACTTCCGGTATCGCCCATAAATACTTGTGCCGGGTGCGCATTGTACCATAAAAATCCAATACAGGCACCCAGGAAACAGGAGGTAAAAATAGCCAGCTCGCCCACATAAGGCACATATAATACGCCCAGGTATTCCGCTAAAAGATTATTTCCTGAAACATAGGCCAAAAGTCCTAATGCTGCACCAATTATAGCTGATGTTCCGGCAGCCAGACCGTCTATACCATCAGTAAGATTTGCTGCATTAGATACGGCTGTAACTATAAAAATGACAAAGGGTATAAAAATTAACCAAACCCATTTGTGCGAATTCTCACCCAAAAACCAAAGCACACTTTTATAATCGAATTCATTGCCTTTGAAAAAAGGTACGTTTGTCATTGTTGTTTTTACATAATACATTTCTACTTTTTCGGTAGAATTTGCGAGAGGCACAAACACTGTATCCATCACTGTGTAGTTCCCTACAGCAAGTTGTTCTTTATCAACACGCACTACTACATCTTTATGATAAAGCATAGTTGCACCAACAATAATTCCCAAGACAACCTGACCTAAAACTTTGTATTTTCCGCTCAATCCAGCCTTGCTCCTCGTAAGTTTTAAATAATCATCAATAAATCCAATAACTCCCATCCAAATGGTGGAAAGCAGCAAGAGTTGTATATAAACATTTGTCAGATCGGCTAAGAGAAGACAGGGAATAAGTATTGCCATAAGAATGAGAATACCTCCCATAGTTGGAGTCTTTGCTTTCATTTCTTCACCTGGCAATCCTAATGCTCTTTGTTTTTCAAGCATTTGTTTATCCTTGATGATTTTAATGATTCTAGCACCCAATACCAATGTAATGAGCAGCGAAATCATCACAGCCAGTCCAGCTCTAAAGGTAATGTACCTGAAGAGACCCGCACCGGGCAAGTCGTACTGTCTGTCTAAGAAATCAAAAAGATGAAAAAGCATTTTTTAAAAGATGAAAGATTATAGATGAAAGAAATTTATAAATTAGAAAATATGTCTTGATACTTGATACTTGATACTTGATACTTGATACAATTCTAATTTATGTCTGATTATTATTTAGTTATTTCTAATGCCATTAAAAGTTCTTCTTTATCATCAAAATAGTTTTTTACGCCATTTATTTCCTGATATTTTTCGTGCCCCTTACCTGCTACAAGAACAATATCACCTCTTTGTGCCAGCCTGCAGGCAGCTTTAATTGCCTGTCTTCTGTCGGCAATGATAAGCACCTTCGATTTTGCATGAGCTGGAATGCCGCTTTCCATTTCTGCAAGTATAACTTCGGGCGATTCTGAGCGAGGATTATCTGAAGTGAGAAGCACAATATCAGAATAGTTTGAAGCGATCTTAGCCATCAAAGGTCTTTTGCTCTTGTCACGATCACCACCGCAACCTACCACTGTAATGATGCGACCATTCCCACGTATTTTCTGAAGCGTGAGTAAGACTTTTTCCAGCGCGTCTGGCGTATGTGCATAATCTACAATAGCGCTAATGTCGTTTGTTTCATTTCTTAGATAATCAAATCTTCCTTCTGCCGCAGACAAGTTGCTGATAAGTTTTAACACTTCGTCTTTTTCTTCGCCCAACAAGAGTGCTGCTGCATAAACCGAAAGTAAATTATAAGCATTAAAATCTCCTACAAGCCTTGAATGCAGCTCTCTGCCATCTATCTCAAGGAGAAGACCATCGATGTTATTCTCCAGGATTTTGGCTTTAAAATCGGATAAACTTTTCAGTGAAAAGCCATATTTTTTTGCCTCGGTGTTCTGCAACATCACCATGCCTCTTTTATCATCATAATTTACCAGAGCAAATGCATGTGAAGGCAACTGATCGAAAAATTTCTTTTTAGCGTAGATATAATTCTGAAAAGTACCGTGATAATCGAGGTGATCATGTGAAATATTCGTAAAAATTGCTCCATCAAAATCCAAGCCTGCAATTCTATCCTGATCTACTGCATGTGAGCTAACTTCCATAAAAACATAATCACAACCTGAATCACGCATTTCAGCGATTAGTTTGTTCAATGAAACAGGGTCGGGTGTAGTATGAGTCGATTCCAACACCTTGTCATCAATACGATTTTCTACTGTCGAAATTAGACCTACATGTTGATTCATAGCCCTAAAGAGCTTATACAGCAAGGTTGCGACAGTGGTCTTTCCATTAGTACCCGTTACACCAACTAATTTTAGCTGTTTTGAAGGGTTATCATAGAAATTACAGGCCATTATTCCCAACGCATGATGACTGTTTCCAACTTGTA
>JBILRK010000071.1:0-7418 GCA_044372705.1 Saprospira sp.
GTACTCATCCCAATAAGAATTACCATAAGTGGCCTGAACCAGGCATCAACAGTGACCATACGCAGAGATTTTTGCTTATACTTTTCAGCTTCTTCTGCAAAATATTTACCCATTGCATCTTCCTGAACATATGATTTAACAACCCTGATACCGGAGTAGACTTCCTGTGCCAAGCTGTTCATCACCGAAAGTTGTTTTTGGATATCCTCACTTCTTTTGTTGATGACACTCGTGACATAATATATTGATATAGAAAGTATCGGAAGCGGTATCAGTGAATAAAGGGTTAGGGTAACATTCACCTGAAGCATGGCGTAAATAACCATAATCATCATAAAAATCAGGTTGATTCCATACATCACGGCAGGACCTATGTACATGCGCACCTTACTTACATCTTCGGTAACCCTAGCCATCATGTCGCCGGTATTGTTCTTTTTATAAAAGGCAAGATGTAATTTTTCGTAATGCGCAAAAATTTCAGAACGAAGGTCATTTTCAATCAAACGTGACATGACGATAATCGTCTGTCGCATAAAATACATAAAAACGCCCATCAGAAGGGCATAAATTAGTGTTAATAAACCAAAATATGCTAAATCCCAACCAACCTTAGACATGATACTGTCTTTAATCATTCCATCCTCAAGCCCGGTAACTTCGTTGATTCTGACAACGACTATATCCATTGCCTCTCTGATAACCTGAGGTTGCAAAACCCTGAAATAATTGGAAACAATTACAAAAACTATCCCCAGGATTAAGCGCCAACGGTATTTGTAGAAGAATTTATTGAGATATAGGAGTTCTTTCACCCTTTGTATATTTATTTAAATGACAAAACTATAACGAACTAGGCCGCTATAGGTTTTGTCAAACTGTTATTTTGTCCTAATTTTGTCCTAATCTATTAAATCGCCACAAAGATATAAGTTTTGATGCGCATTCTCAAACAGAGTTTAATTGCTAGTTTCTTATTTTTAATTCAAACTGTATCTGCACAGTCTGACAGTACTGCATTTGAAATTATTAAGGATAGTACAGTAATGGTCTTGGGAAGCTATGACGAAGGCACTCAGCATATTAATTTCAACAGTGAAAAAACAGCGCTCTATAGTGGGCAAAGTGTAGCCGAAATACTAAAAAGAGAGGCAGGAATTTTTATTAAAGAATATGGCGCCGGCTTACTCGCTACGGTCACACATCGGGGTGGTTCAGCAGCACAAACATCGGTAATCTGGGAAGGCATCAATCTGATGAATCCGATGCTTGGCCAAACTGATTTGAGTCTTGTACCACTTATATTTAGCGACGACATTAAATGGCAATCGGGTGGCAACTCGGCGCTGAATGGGAACAATGCTATAGGCGGCAGCCTGAAAATAAGCGCTCGAACTGAATTCAATAGCGGACTAAAAGCTATGGCAGTTTTGCAAACGGGTAGTTTTGGAGATTTCAGACAGCAATTTCGAGTTCAGTTTGGAAATGAAGCCTATTCAGGCAGTCTTCGTTTTTTTTATCAAAGAGCCGACAATGATTACAATTTCAGAGACCTCAATGCCTTTGGTAATCCAAAACCACTTAAAAAACTGACTAATGCTGCGCAAGAAAGCTGGGGACTAATGCAGGAAAACAACATCAGAACTGGTAAAAAAGGCATTTTGAGTTGGAAACACTGGTATCAGCAGGCTTTTCGACAGATTCCACCAAATCTCTTACAGAGCATTGGAGATAATGAACAGCAAAACGATAGGGCTTTCAGAAATATTATCAGCTGGAGGACTGTATTTTATAAATTTCTAATGATAACAGATGCAGCCTATATCTTTGAAGAGCTGAACTACAGGAATAACGCTATCACTTCTCAAAGCAAAATTCATAATCCAATGCTCAGGCTGGGCTTAACATTTTTTCACAATTCAAAGTTTTCACTATCCGCAATTTTAGAGAATCAATATCAGTACGCCGTTTCAGATAATTACAACAAAGGTCAGAATCTATTTTCGGCTGCATTGTCATATAAAATAAACAGAAAAAAATGGATACTCAATCTGAATATCCGCGAAATGATTGCCGACCGAATAGCCTTATTGCCTGCCCTTTCGGCAAATTACAGGATCAATATCAATAATGCGGTATTCGAATCTTTTTCAACATCAGTCTCACAAAATTTCCGTTATCCGACGCTAAATGACCGTTACTGGCCTGTTGGAGGTAATCCCAATCTAAAGCCCGAGTATAGCTGGAGCGGTGATTTTAAGTTGAGACTCAAAAGCCAAGAAAATAATCTAAGATTGAAAGTTGACCTGGGCGCTTATGCTAATTATGTTAAAAACTGGATTCAATGGACACCCACAAATTTTGGTTTTTGGGAACCAGAAAATTTATCGAAGGTGCTTGGTTTTGGCCCCGAAGTTTCCACTAATCTTGAATATGATATTAAAAAAATGCATTTTGCCTTAACAACAAATTATCAACTAAACAGGGCAAGAAGAATTTTAGAGTTGGATCCAATTCTCGAGAACAGGCAGCTGATTTACACCCCCGAACATTGTTTAAATCTTGGTTTTGACTGGTCCTTTTCCCAAAAAATCAATTTTATTTACAGACATAACTTTTATAGTCGCAGGTATATTGACAATGGCAATCAAAACTGGCTTCCCTCCTATCATACGGCCTACACAAGATTAGATTGGAATTTCAGTTGGAAACAATTAAAAATGAGTCTTTCGGGAATCATAGACAATGTCTGGGGCACAGAATACCAGGCAGTAGCCAACAGGCCCATGCCAATACGAAGTTTCAGTATTGCCTTATTACTAAAAATTTAATACATTTTAGTTCAATGTCTCGCTCAGCCAGCGGAAAAATTCTCTGTGCCAAAGCAAGGCAGTTTGCGGTTGCTGTACCCAGTGATTTTCATCGGGCATATATATAAAACGGCTTTTGATACCGCGCAGCTGTGCTGCCTGAAAGGCTTCCATGCCTTGTGAATATGGCACTCTATAATCTTTTCCACCATGGAAAATAAGGATGGGTGTATCCCATTTGTCAACAAAATTTATCGGATTAAAATCTTTGTAGGTTTTCTGAGCTACTTTGTTGTCTTTTTCCCAATAAGCACCGCCCATATCCCAATCGGTAAAGAAAATCTCCTCCGTAGTGCCGTACATACTGTGCAAGTTAAAGATACCGCAATGCGCTATGAATGACTTGAATCTTCCCTCGTGTTTACCTGCCAGATAAAAGGCCGAATAGCCACCAAAACTGGCCCCAATACAAGCAATTCGGTTTTTATCAATATATTTTTCTTTTGATATATCATCTATAGCCGATAAGTAGTCATTCATACACTGACCTCCCCAATCCTTACTGATGTCTTCATTCCATTTTACACCGTAGCCATACATACCACGGCGGTTTGGCGCCACAACAATATAACCCTGCGAGGCCATTAATTGCAGGTTCCAACGGTAGGAATAAAACTGCGTAAGCGGCGATTGAGGGCCACCCTGACAATACAAAAGTGTGGGGTATTTTTTATTGGGATCAAAATCGGGCGGATAAACTACCCAGGTTAGCATCTCTTTGTTATCGGTAGTTTTAACCATTCTCCTTTCTGATTTGCAAAGGCTGATGTTGTTGTAAATTTCATCGTTTACATGCGAAAGTTGTTTCATATTTCCGCTTCCAATTCCAACTGCATAAATTTCTGAGGCATGGTTAAAATCATTTCTAAGAACCAAAAGTGAATTGCCGGCTTGACCGATAATACTATTCACATCAAAATCGCCATTTGTCAACTGTTTTATTTTCGATTTTTCTTTTTCAGAAATGCTGAGTTCAAACAATTGTTTGGTGCCGTTTATGGCAGCAGTAAAATATATTTTTTGAGCCGATTTATCCCATTTATAGGACTCTACAGATCCGTCCCAATGTCCTGTCAGGTTTATTTTTTTAGTATTTCTAAGGATTATGATATCATTTTTATCGGCCTCATAGCCATCATTTTTCATTGACAACCAGGCCAAAGTACCATCGGTTCCATACTCGGGATGCGTATCGTAACCCAACATGCCTTCGGTAAGATTTATTGTTTTCTTTGTTTCGAGATTGTACTGGTAAAGGTCAGTATTAGTTGAAGTGGCATAAGCGGTTCCAAATTTTTTCTTAGAGACATAGATTATGTTTTTAGAATCGGGACTCCAGATATAGTCTTCATCTCCGCCAAAAGGCTTTTGAGGGCAATCGAAGGGTTCTCCCTCCATGATGTCTGTAAGCGGATTGTTACTATCATCTGAAGCAGTATTGGCTGAACTTATGAAAAGGTGTCCATATTTTCCGTCTTCCCAAGAATCCCAATGTCTGTGATGAAGATTATCGTAAATATAGGCATTGCTATTTTTTAGTTCAGGATAATAATCCTGCCCATTTACTTTTTTAATTTTTACATCGCTACTTGAAAGTAGAAATTTGCCATCAGGAGAAATATTTTTATCCTTTATGATTGCCTTTTCAACTACCGAAACGTTTCCATCTGCTATGTTCAAGGCATATAAGACCGATGATTTTTTAGATTCCAGGACCTCATGCTTAGTGACCCTATAATAGACCAGCTTTTCATCGGCACTGATTCCTATTGGATTCATCCTGCCTAATTTCCAGAGTATTTCAGGGCTCATCTTATTTTGAGCAAAACCTTGATTAACAAAAAGTAAAAAAATAATTGAAGTGAATAAATTTTTCATAATATTATTGAAGCATTAGAAAATTAAAACGATCATAATTTATTTTTTATCAATTGCGATTACAACAGCCACTGCCTTTTGATTGCCTGAAGTCTTGCCCTGAAAAGCAACAGAAGAAGCTTTTAATTTAAATTTAGGGTTTGAAATTTGCATAGCTCCCATTGCTTTGTTGAGTCTGGACAAATAATCTTTTCCAGGGATTCTATTGATTCGCTCGTTCAACTCTTTATAATCCAACTCATCTTTAGAAACAACCACCGCCATAAAATCCTGACTACCTACTTCATCAGTTCTGAGACTTTCTACACCACTTGGAAAATGCCTTGCCCCTGTAATGCCACAATAGGCAGAGTATTTACTCTTACTTTTTTTGCTATCCTTGTATGGAAAAAGAATAAATGAACTTCCGTCGGTTTCCTGACCAAAAACATAGATATAACAAGGTACATTATTTTGAACTTCAATTTTGAACTTATCATTTTTTTTCAAAGGCGATCTTGTTCTAAAAAGATTGGCTCTATACTGATTCAATGGAATTTCTGCGTTACTAGCAGCATGTACCAAACCAAATGAAACATCAAACTCTACTTCTGTTTTTTTAGGCAATGGGAATAAGCCGTAGGCTTCTCGAATGAATTTTTCAAAATCGGTATATCTGATCCAAAAAACGCCATCCGAACCCCAATTTCTACCCCAGGAATTCATAATTTGGACAGCACCTCCAAATTTAAAATCATCGTAGCCGATGGCACACATTGCATGTCCACCAAGACTTTCTATATTTCTGTAATCTTTTTTTGCTGGTTCCCAAAGCTCATTATTAAGTTCGTAAAAAGATTCCGGCACTTTCATGGCAATGACAACAGGTGCTCCCTGAGCAATATTCTGTTTTAAAGACTCCAAACTGACGTCATAATCGTTTCCCGATTTTGAAAGTCTGCTATACCCAATTATTTTATAATTTTTGGCCTCTGAAAGCTGACTGGCATTGGGCTTTTTACTACATGAATTTGCGTCATAAACAAATTTTTCCCATGGCAAAGAACCTTTTGAAGCCATAATTTCAAGTGCATCGCTCGTGTAAGAGCCCTCACAACCGGGTAGTGCAATCTGATTATACAAAAAAGAAGGACTAAAGGCAATTGAATTGGGATCCTTACCAGTTGCATATGCCTCTAAAATGGTTCTTGCCGCATAGGCCGAAGCCCAACCAACACATGAACCTTGATCCCCTTGATTCTTACGTTTAGGGGCATAATTATAAAGGGAAAAGGATGATGGTATTTTATTTTTGTTGCTACTCGATGCTAATTGTTCATAAACCTTGGTATTGTCGTATTTTGTTTGGTCGAAACCACATCCCATTCCAAATTTTCCGGTTCCAAGGGCCATAAGATTTTTGTTGCCACCCAAAAAAAAGAAATAATATACAAGGCCGACAATAATTAAAATCGGTATAGTGAACTTGGGCCTTCTGAAAAGAAAAAAAATTACAAGGGAAAGAAGCGCCAAAATCCCCCATTTGTTTTTTCCTCCACCCCTTTCAGCATTTTTATTATCATTACCGGAATCGAATCTAATAGGCATCAGTCAAAAAGTTTATGTTTTGGTTTTATTCGAAGACAAATTAAACTATTATTAAACAAAAATTTGTAAAATTTCAATGTGGAGTAGCTACTATATTGGCATCGACACCGATAAAAAAGAAATAATAAATGACTGCTATGATTATAAAAATTGGGATTAACCATTTAGGATTTTTGTATAAAAACTCGATACTGATCAGAAAATAATTCCATATTTTAAAAGGCTTTCTTCGATTTGAAGCATTGATATGACTTGAATTAGAATCTTGTTCTACTTTATCTAAACGTTTGGACATAGCAACTAATTTTAAAAACGACAATCCTTTTGTCAATATTAGTATTTTTTAACAATATTAGCAAACACAAAAACTAAATTCAGTAATTTAGCCCTAATTATTTGTTAAGTAGTCTATCGAATCTTAATTTTGCATTCAATCTTTGAATCAACTTTCCTTACAATATCTCAATCATCTAACATCAAACATGCTGAAAGACAACAAAATCCAGGATCTCATTCGGGCAGAATGGCAAAGACAAAGTGCCGGAATTGAACTTATCGCCTCAGAAAATATTGTTAGCCAACAGGTAATGCAGGCTATGGGCTCCTGCCTAACAAATAAATATGCCGAGGGTTATCCCGGTAAAAGATACTATGGTGGCTGCGAAATTGTAGATGAGATAGAGCAACTGGCTATTGACAGAGCTAAAGAGTTATATGGTGCAGAATATGTCAACGTTCAGCCACATTCGGGAGCGCAGGCCAACGCTGCAGTTTATCTGGCTTGTGTGCATCCTGGAGATACAATTATGGGCTTCAACCTGGCACATGGCGGTCATCTTACACATGGTTCTCCTGTAAATTTTTCTGGAAAATTGTATCGACCGGTATTTTATGGCGTTGAAGAAGAAAATGGCTTGATAGATATGGACAAGGTAGAACAAACTGCCTTGAAAGAGCGTCCAAAAATCTTGCTCTGTGGCGCTTCTGCCTACTCGCGCGAGTGGGAATATGAGCGTTTTAAAGAAATTGCCGATAAAATTGGTGCAACACTATGGTGCGATATGGCTCACCCAGCAGGACTGA
>JBILRK010000072.1:0-7311 GCA_044372705.1 Saprospira sp.
GTATTTTAATGCCGTATTGAAAGAGGAAAGAGCTATTTAGTTCAGAGTGGCCAGGCACTAGGTACTAGTTATTTAGTAGCCAGTAGCCAGTACTTTAGGAACCAGGTACTAGAGTAAAGGAAAGAGGAAGAAACGAAGTTCCGTGTAACGAATTTTTTCAAAAGGCTTTAGCCTATGAAAAAACAATAGCGAGAGAGGGCGGTATTTTAATGCAGCATTGAAAGAGCTATTTAGTTCAGAGTGGCCAGGCACTAGGTACTAGTTATTTAGTAGCCAGTAGCCAGTACTTTAGGAACCAGGTACTAGTTTAGAGGAAAAAATGAAAGATTCTAATTTTTGCCTTCTACCTTCTAATTTCTTCTCGTCCGAAAGACGAGACAAAAGTCTCCAAATCTAGCATCTCTTAGTCTAATGTCTTAAATTCTAATTTCTACCTTTTAATTTTACATCAGGTTCTGTGAATGACATAAACCACCACACCCCAAATGCGGCAATCGGGATGATTGGTGATTTCCATAGTTTTGTAGCGGGAATTTTCAGGTTTCAGAAAATGTCGACCCTGCTCCGATACATAACGCTTTACTGTAAAATCGGCATCGAGCGTAGCAATGACAATATCATTGGGTTTGGCGCTGAGCGAGCGGTCCACAATAAGAATATCATCGGGATGAATACCTGCGCCAAGCATCGATTCTCCTTCAACTCTGACCAGAAAAGTGGCCGCCGGATGTTTTATCAGGTACTCGTTCAGGTCAATCGGTTTGTCCATATAGTCATCGGCAGGCGAGGGGAATCCGGCCGACACATATTCATAATAGGGGATGGGTTTAAAATTTGAATTTTCTTGCATATTTTTACACTTTTGAAGATTGAATCGAAATAGAGCTCAAAAATAAAACAAAATGTTTTAAAAAGCAAAAATTATCACCAAAAAATAAAACAAAATGTTTCAAAACTAATCTTCGGAAATTTTGATAAGGCAAAATTTTTAAGAGTTTTTTTTTGATAATCAAAATTAATATTGGATAGTTTTTTTTAATTGGGAAAATAAATTTACTTTTCAAGTTCATTTTCGAACATAGCGTATTTACAGGTAAAATATAATTTTTTTAACAATAAAAAGCAGTCATGAAAGTAGGGATTCCATGTGAAATATCTCCGAATGAGTTGAGGGTAGCTGCAACCCCCAAAACCGTAAAACGGTTACAAAAGCAGGGCTTTGAAGTTTTTATTCAGCGAAATGCAGGGAACAAGGCCAATTTTTCAGATAAAGATTTTGAAGAAGCTGGCGCAAAACTTGTAAATACTGCAGCCGAAATCTACGGACAAACAGATATAGTGCTTAAGGTAAAAGAACCTGAAGTTGAAGAAGTGACGCTAATGCGTGAGGGCTTGGTGCTGCTTAGCTACCTTTGGCCAGCTCAAAATCAGGAACTACTTAAAGTCCTGGCAGATAAGAAAGTCAATGCAGTTGCAATGGATGCCATTCCGCGTATCTCCCGCGCACAAAAAATGGACGTCCTTTCCTCAATGGCAAATATTGCAGGTTACAGATCAGTCATTGAAGCTTCCTTTTATTTTGGACGCTTCCTCAACGGACAAATTACTGCTGCGGGTAAAGTAGAACCCGCAAAAGTACTGGTTATTGGTGCCGGTGTGGCCGGACTAGCGGCAATCGGCGCAGCCAATTCGCTGGGTGCAATTGTAAGAGCCTTCGATACGCGCAAAGAAGTTGCCGAGCAGATTCAGTCGATGGGAGCATCTTTCCTGACGGTTGAAATTGAAGAAGACGGTGCAACATCATCAGGCTATTCCAAGGAAATGAGTAAGGAGTTTATAGAAGCTGAGATGAAATTGTTTTTAGAACAGGCAGCCGAAGTTGATATAATTATTACGACAGCACAAATACCGGGCAGACCAGCACCGAAACTCATTTTGGACTATCATGTGGCAGCGATGAAACCGGGCTCGGTTATCGTTGACCTTGCAGCATCTACCGGAGGTAACTGCGTGTTGACTAAAAACGGCGAAGTACATACTACTGAAAACGGTGTAGTGATTGTCGGAAAACTCAATCTGCTGCCCAATCAGGCTTCGCAACTCTACGGCAACAATCTTTGCCACCTACTTGATGACATGGGAAAGGCCGAAAATTTCAGCATAAATATGGAAGATGCCATTGTGTCAAGAGCAATGGTTACACATAATGGTAATATCAACTGGCCACCGGCGCCACTGCCCGTAAGTGCAACGCCAAAACCAGCCGAAAAACCAGTATTAGAGGATCCGAAAATTACGGAGGAGAAAAATGCCAAAAAACAGGCGACCGCTATGATTTTCAGGCTCTTGATTATCGGGGCATTCCTGGGGCTTATCGGACAATTTGCTCCGGCCGATTTTGTACAGCATTTTACAGTATTTGTCTTGGCGGTATTTATAGGATGGCAGGTAATATGGAATGTTTCACATTCATTGCATACTCCGCTCATGGCCGTAACAAATGCCATCAGTGGAATTATTGTAGTGGGCGGATTGATTCAGCTTGGAAATCTTGTCGATCCATTGGCAAATTTGCCCATTACTATTTTGGCAACTATAGCCATTTTGGTAGCAAGTATAAATATTGTGGGCGGTTTTGTGGTGACACACCGAATGTTGAAAATGTTTAAAAAATAAGAAAAATGATTACTGATAAAATTCAAATAGCAGCATATTTATTCGCCAGCATTTTATTCATTTACAGTCTGGGCGGATTGTCATCGCAGGAGTCGGCAAAGAGAGGTGTCATGTATGGAATTGTAGGTATGATTATAGCCATGCTAGCAACTGTTCTTGGCCCAAAAATGCAGCAGGGAGGATATGTTTATATCATAGCTTCTGTATCTGTAGCTTCTTTCATCGGTTTAGCATTAGCAAGAAAGGTCGAAATGACCGCTATGCCGCAGCTTGTAGCAATTCTGCACAGTTTTGTAGGATTGGCAGCCGTATTGGTAGGTTTTGGCTCATATCTGGAGGAGACTGCGAAAATACCAGATTTAACAGAAGAGGGGCATGTGAAGCACGTAATACACCTTGTCGAAGTGTATCTGGGAGTATTTATCGGAGCAATAACTTTTACAGGGTCTATTATTGCCTGGGCGAAACTTCAGGAAAAAATAAAAATCGGGAACAAAGTGTTTTGGTTCAGAACCAAACCATTGCTTTATCCAGGTCGTCATACAGTTAATATTATCCTGGTGCTGATTTGTGTAATAATGGGCGTTTTGTTTACACTCACAGAAGATGCAAATCTCGCCATGATTTATCTGCTCAGCATGACTGCAATTGCCTCCTTTATTGGTGTAATGCTCGTGATGGCCATTGGCGGTGCCGATATGCCAGTAGTAGTTTCAATGCTGAATTCCTATTCGGGATGGGCTGCTTCTGCCGCAGGATTTATGCTGGGTAATGACCTGCTAATCGTAACAGGGGCACTGGTAGGAAGTTCCGGAGCGATACTTTCTATCATTATGTGTGAGGCAATGAATCGATCTTTTTTCTCGGTAATTTTTGGAGGTTTTGGCAATGCGCCAAGCGGAGGACCTGCCAAGGAAATCGAGGGTGAAGTTACGGCAGTTAACTTCGAAGAGGTAGCTACACTATTAAAAGAAGCAAAATCGGTGGTAATTATTCCGGGTTACGGAATGGCTGTGGCGAAAGCCCAATATCCAATTTATGAAATGGTACAAACCTTGCGCAAAGAAGGTAAAAATGTACGTTTTGCCATTCACCCGGTTGCAGGCCGACTACCAGGCCATATGAATGTACTACTTGCCGAAGCAAATGTGCCTTATGACATCGTTTTGGAAATGGATGAAATCAATGATGACATGCCAAATACAGACGTCGTAATGGTAATTGGTGCCAACGATGTAGTAAATCCAGGTGCTCAGGACGATCCGTCGAGCCCCATTTATGGAATGCCAGTGATTGAAGCTTGGAAGGCAGAGCATGTTATTGTGATGAAACGCTCTATGTCGGCAGGTTATGCCGGGGTTGAAAATCCGCTGTTCTACAAGCCAAATACCGATATGCTCTATGGTGATGCCAAGGTAAGTGTAGAGAAAATTCTGGGATTTTTGAAAGAATAATAATACCGTAAAGTTTATAAAATATGTGGAGCAAGCGCTAAAATTAGTAGTGTTTGCTCCATTTTTTAAACAAATCAGGCTGTAACAATCTTTACAGATATATTTTTTGCCGCTGCGAATTGCTTTAAAAGTTCGGCCGATTCATGGAGGTATTGCTCAAGTGATTGGTCTGCATCAAAATCGAAGAAAACCCAAAGACAACGCCTGCTGTCTAACCTTATTCCAGTTCTCTCAGAATCGCTGGTAGGGCAACCAAATGCACCAAGCTCATCACGTAGCACAGGTAGATTTTCAATATTTAGTAAGCCTCGGCCCAATCCATCGTAAATATCACTCGAAAGCCCTTTTGTAAGGGCGATGTCCCCTTTTATCGAATCAGCATCATAGCCACCGATAGAGAAACCACTTTTAAAAGAAATCAGATTGATTAGGTTGACGACATTATTGACAGAATAGAGTTCTTTTCCGGAAATTATTCTTCTAAAAAGAGCTTCTGCCGAGGGTCTGTAACGACTTGGGTCTTTTCCTAAAGCCTTATATGCTGCTCTGGCAGATTGAATGCAATCGTATTTTGATAGTTCAGGTTGGCTTTCAGATATAATTTTTGATTCAGTTTGAATTATATTCCATAATGCCTCATTTTCTATTTGCACATATATTTCCGCAGTCAAAAGACCAAGCCTCAAATTTGGGCATTTTTCGATAATAGCATTAGAAATTGTCATGTACATTATATTTTATTTTTTAATTGATAATGTTTATTTTGTAGGCTAAAATAAATAATCCAAGCCTAATTTATCTTTACAAAATTTTATGAAAATAACAGATTTTACAATCAAACTAAATTTGTTGATACTACTATTTTTAATTAATCAACAGATTTATGGTCAGCAATATTCGGTAAGTAAGGTACCTAATCCCAAAACTACAAATAATACATGGGTTTCTGACCCTGATAATATTTTATATCCGGATACAGAAAGGCTGCTTAATGACAAAATCATCGCAATTGAAAAAAATAATGGAGTTGAAATTACTATTGTCGCCCTCAACAGTATAGGGAAGGTAAATCCGGCCGACTTTGCTGTAGACTTATTTAATTATTGGAAAGTAGGAAAAGCTGATAAAAACAATGGCCTGCTGATTTTATTGGTCATGGATCAGCGAAGGGTAGAATTTAAAACCGGATATGGGCTGGAAGAAATTCTGACAGATAAAGAATGTGTCGATATACAGCAACAGTTTATGGTTCCCGAATTTAAGCGAGGAGACTATAACAGAGGTATTGTTGCAGGTTTAGATGCTGCTGCAGTTGAGCTTTTAGGGGAAGAAAAATGGCAGCGCACAGCTTTGCCCGATGAGTTAAAAATAATGGAGCAGTTAAGTTCAAAAAGCGGTCGAAAATTATCAAAAGTTCAACGAGTCTTCGATGTTGATACACTTCTTTCAGATTCCATCCTTTCGGTAAGCGAGGAGATTATAAAAATGTTAGCCGATTCATTTGCTGTTACAAGCTATTTCTATGCGTTTAGAAGTTTGAATGGAATCAGTCCCCAAAAGATGAGCGCTTTTCTGGATGAAAAGTATCAGTATTCAAAAAATAATAAAAACCTGATGATATGGGTATTTGAAGGAAAGTCAAATGCCGTTGATCTTTTTTATATTTTTAAAGACAGTTCTAATGTTTACAATAATAAAGCGCTGTTAGATTATTACAAAGAAGAGCTCGGAAATTCAAAAGGGAATGGATTTAGATACAATTTTCAACTGGCTCTAACAGAAATGTTACAGACTGTATTGAGTGACAGTATCCGCTCGTTAAAAATAAATACACAGCTCGAGAATGAAAGAAAAAGGCAGCAGGCCTCAAATCTAGACGAACCCGACAATTACGTGCCTTACACAAAAAGAAACAGTATCTGGTGGTCTGTTCTTGCTATTTATCTTTGGGTAACAGGGATTTTTACCATTATTACGTTGTTAATACTTTTGGCAGTACAGTTTGTAGAGAATCCTTACTACAAGTATAAATTATTGGTTTTTTGGTCTTTTGATATTTGGATCTATATTTTCCCAGTTCCTTTTATAGGATTGGGCATCTTGATAGATAAGTTAAAACAGCGCTACAGATATGCCCCAAGAAAAGATCCCAAAACAGGTAAAGAACTATTTAAATTGTCGGAGAATGAAGAGGATGAATTTCTTAAATCGGGCCAATTGACCGAGGAAAGGATTAACTCAATTCATTACGATGTTTGGACCAGTGAAGATAAAAAGGAAATTCTGGTATTGTCATACCCCATTTATTTTACAAAATATAGCCGCTGTCCAAAATGTAGTACTAAGGCATATTACCTGGTTTTTAACAGAACAATTACATCTGCAACGACATATTCATCAGGTGTTGGTGAGAAAAAATACGAGTGCAAACATTGCATGCATGTACATCAGTACACTTATGTAATTCCTAAAATTCAAAATTCATCCTCCTCGAGTAGTAGTAGTGGCGGCGGAGGAGGAGGGGGTTCATTTGGAGGCGGCAGCAGTGGCGGCGGTGGAGGAGGCAGCAGCTGGTAAAGCCCTGAACAAAAATGCCGCAGTTTCTTATCTGAAACTGCGGCATTTTTAATGTAATTATTAAACTTATCTAACAACTGCTATGGTACTCAATTTAACAATTGAAGCAGGATTGGCAATGTTATACTGCGCAAGCCCATCTTTGCCAATTACTAAAAGAACATCTCTGTATGGAGAGGCAATGGCATCGAAAGTAGCAATGCTGTTATCACTTGAAAGTAGATTGTTGCCAATTTCAAAGTCATTTGAAGCATCAAATACTTTGAGTCCGGCATTTCCATCACAAAGGTATAAAATATTGTTTTTGATACTCAAGCCATGCGGATTTGACATGGGATGAGATTTTACCAGAGTTGGATTAAATATATTACTGATGTCGATAACATCGAGTTGATTGGTGAAATTCTCGCACATGGTACCACCACGTAAGGTTACATAAGCTCTGTTACCGCTTACAAAAACCGGATCGCAGGCATTTGCATGCTGAAATTCACTTACATAGGTTGGGTTTTCCGGATTTGACAGTTCATAAATAAACATGCCTGCATTGCCGCCAATAAAGAGATAGTTATTGTATGGGAAAATTGTCTCAATATTTGACCAG
>JBILRK010000073.1:0-7280 GCA_044372705.1 Saprospira sp.
CCCCGACCGTCGCAATAGTTGCCTCAACAGCTTTAGCTTTACCAATTCTGATGATTGGAATGCCAGCCTTAAATTTTGTAAGACCAACAATGAAAAAGCAGTTTTTTATGCCATGCGTGGCTTGCAGCAAGGGGCTTCCATGATTGAAGAATTAGAGGAAATGTCTGCAATATCCCCGGAATCGCCCATGATGGAGATGCTTGCGGCGAGATATATCGGGCAAGTTCAGCAATTGGCCTTCCCTACATACATCAGCGAAGTAAAAGCTTATCCGCAGAATGATATGGAAAAGAGCGAAAATCTGCAAAGATTCAGAACCTTGCTGAAAAGAATGGCTGCTGATAAATCCATCAAGAACAGTCACTTTTGGTCTTTGGCCGATGCCTATACTGCAATTGTGCTAAAAGATTTTAAATCTGCTCAGGATATGTTGGTTTCTATTCCATCAAATTCAACTTATTATGCACAGGCTCAGACGCTGCTTTTTGTCGGAAAATTGATTGCAGTATCAAAACTGGATGCAGCAACAGCGGAAAAGCTTTGGGTAGAGCTCAAAAAAAATGATAAAATTAATACAAATGAGTCCTTGGCTGATTTTTTAAAAGATGTATTCAGTATTCATTATCAGAAGCAGGGTGATATTGCGAGGGCTTATCTGACATATTATGAGCCTTATTCTGCTAAGGGTCGTCTAGACTTTAAATTGCTTGAGGCTTTGGAACAATTTGTAGATAATTGTAATCCCCAAAATAAATACGATGCTTTTTTAATTGAAGGACGCTTTGGGGCGCTTTCAGAAGCAAAAAATGTATTGAATGAAATGAAAGGGGTCTATTACCTTCAGCGAAATATGCTGGATAAAGCTATTGACTGTCTTTCCAAATGCGATGAGCAACACCGAAAAAACAGTCAGTATTTCGAATCTGCTTACCTTAATAAGAGTATCTGGTTTGAATCGGTGATTCATCCTTATTACAATGTTGATATTACTACACAAAATGTCAGTTTTCTGTATAAAAACTATGCTGAATTGGACAAGGAATACAACCTGCTAAGCTATGCGCAGACCCTCAAGGAACTTGAAAATAAAGCAAGCAAAGAACCTGCAAAAGCTGCCGAATATTATTATCTACTTGGACTAGCCTGGTACAACACTGGCGTGCAGGGCTGGCAGCGCCCGGTTATTTATTATTCAGAATCAAATGAGGGTAACTATGCCTGGTGGTCGGCCGATGAAAAACTTGAGGATATCAATGTGTTTAAAGGCTATGACTGGTACAGCGACCGTTATTATTCGCCCGATATTGCAGGAGGTTATTTCGAAAAAGCGCTCAAAACTGCGGGCAACGATGAATTGAAAGCCAAAGCTTTATACATGATTGCCAAGGTGGAAAAAACAAGGGATTTGGAGCAGGTTTACAATATATGGGATGATTCACCCCAATACAGTAAAAGGTACTATGAGACTTTCAAAGAATTGAAAACAAGCTTCTCAAAAACTGAGTTTTACAGGGATATCATTAGAGAATGTAGCGATTTTTCGCTTTATCTAAGTCAACATTAATTAACATTAACTGCTACTTAGTTTTTTCCATTTCGAGTGAAAGATCATGTCCCTCCATCGAAAATTGAAGCGTCATTTTCTCGTCTTTTAAGGCTTTTATTTTAAAAATAAGGTCTTTGTCGTTTTGGCAAATCAACTCGTCGTTTTTGATATTAAAATCCTGCTCTTTTGCTTTTTTGATTGATTCCAGAATCGGGAAATTCAATTTACTGCCTTTAAATGTTATCTCAGCACCCAAGATAAGATCAGTGGAATCTCCATTGTCGATGGCTTTTTTGCAAACCCAGGTACCTTCAAGGTCACTGGCTTTTATACCTTTGTTCTCGCTGGCACAAGATAGTAGAAGTGTACAAAAAGACAAGAGCATTAGTATTTGATTTTTCATGATATTTATGTTCTAAGTTTATTTTAAATTAGTTGTTTGTTCATTTTTACCTTTCTTCCGGGCAAAAACTCCCAGTTTTCATGGTCAATTCCTGCCGAGGTTATCATCCAAAGGATTGGTTTTCGGCAGTTTACTTCCGGTTCTGGACCATATCCATCGGTAAAATAAATGATAGCATCAGGATTATAAATATCATTTGCGTAGGCTAGGGGAGCATCAAATGCTGTTCCTCCACGTCCGCTTATGAGATCCGGGGCTTTTCCCTTGTAAAAATAATGATTATGTATTTCTGTGTCACATTCTGCGACATAAATTTCAGCACCTTGTTTCCAAATATGATAAATTTCTGCAAAAAACTCTTTTAGCTCCGCATCGTCAATCGATCCAGAACTATCAATAGCAATAAGAATTTTTTGTTTTCTTTGAATTTTAATGCCCGGAGTCGTACCATATCTTTTTGAGGGCCTTCTGATAGTATTTTTAATTTGAGTTCTGCTGCTGCTGGCCGCAAAAAGCCTTAGCACTCTTTTCCAGTTTATATTTGGCTTCAAAGAGTCAACCAATAGGTCGATGTATTGCTGAAGGCCTGCTGGCAGATTGCCATACCTTCTTTCTTTCATACGAGAAACACTGTTAAGCACAGACTCGTTGATCATCGATTCTATAATTTTTCTTTCAGCGCTGCTCATTTTCTGAATCTCATCCCAAAATTTGTGCTGTTCGAGCTGTCTGTTGCTCTTATTCATCAGTTCCAGCAGTTTTTTCTCAGAATCATTCAGTTCTTTATACTTATTATCGCTGGAGTCAGATAAGGTGCTTTTTTTATCGTCATCTTCCTCCTCTTCAGTGTCGGAGATCGCAGCCGCAGGGCTGTCAATTTCTTCCATTACATCATTAAGTTTTTTGTAATAATAATCGAGACTTTGACCTCGATTCAGTTCAAACTCAGGAAAGTCTTCAAGGCGAATGGCATCTCCTGTGAGTTGATCCGAGTTGATATACTGATTTGTTGCGATATCGGCAGCAATGCTAAACAGTTGCTTGTTGCCAAACTCGGGAATCCTCAATAAATGTTTAAATACGATATGAAGAATCTGATGTTTAATGGCGCCATAACGAAGGTTTTTGGTTCCTTCATCATTAGCCGATTTTAGCTCATTGTTCCAATAATCTTCATTTACAATAAGCTTTAGCATTTGTTTTCCGCTGATACTAAGCGCAACGCTATCCGTTTTATCGCTCACATCTTTTAGAATGCTACTAAAGAAATGTCCATAAAATGGCTCTTTCAGCATAAGCTGAATGCTGGTTTTGGCAATTTCTTCAATTATCGGATTCATTTAAAATATTTATTTATGCCCTTGCGCAAATTTCAAAAAATAGTAGTGCGTCGATAAGAATATTGGTGCGATAAGGAAACAGAGAAGGCATTTTATAGTAGCATTCTATGCTGATATAGTCATAATTATCTTTAGCTATAAAACTCAGAACATAATTTTTCCACTCATAATTACTTACCGGAGCAGAAACTGCCAGTAATTGATGTTTGTCGCAATATTTATTGCCGCCCCAAATCCTAAAAATGCCAACGCCATTATAGCCTGCATAAGAAGTAGCTCTGCACAAATCTACCTTAAAAGTGTAACAGCTGTCTTTTTGAAGCGCTGTAGGCAATTTGCAGCTAATCGATTCGTAGGTTTTGTCTTCCCTGGCTGTAAGTCCAAGATAACTGTCTCCATCTTTCGGAAGCTGTTTTACTCCCCAGGGTCCAGGCATAATATCGGCAGTTGAGTTTGTGCCGCAGGACTTCCAATATTTTGGTTCGGAACCAATACCCGGGGTTCCTTCAAAGGATCCATTAGGTATCTGTATTTTTCCCTGACTCGATGCAGTATAGGAATTCAATGCTAAAAGCAAAACAGCTATTGCCGCCTTGCTGCTGTATAGGAGTTTTTTTTGCGGTATAAAATTCCTATTCACTTGCGCTTGATTCAATATATGTGTTAAATAAGGAAAAACAAAAGATCAAAGAATAAGGTCCCAAATCAGAAATGCTACACCAGTAAGAATTCTGTACCAACCCCAAATTCTAAACCCAAATTTTTTGAGTATTTCAATAAAAAACTTGATGGCAAACATGGCAACTACAAAAGCCACTACATTGCCTATAAGAAAAATACTTAAGTTGTCTCCTTGCAAAATCATCTCATAACCCTTCAGTTCACCGCTTCCGGGTATATTCCAGTCTTTTAGTAAAATTGCATAAGTTGAAACTGCCAGCATAGTTGGTACCGCAAGAAAAAAGCTGAATTCTGCTGCGAGTTTCATGCTAAGCCCTTGTTGCATGCCACCAATAATTGATGCAGCGGAACGACTTGTGCCAGGCATCATAGCCAAACATTGCCAAAAGCCAATACTTACAGCCTTTCTTATACTGATGTCTTTTTCTTCATGAATGAGAGACTTACCTGAGAAAACCTTATCGATAAATAAGAGAAAAATACCTCCTAGAATAAGCACAATCGCAATTGGAATGGGACTTTCCAGCGCTGCTTCGATATAATCGTCAAATAAAACACCAAGAATTAGGGCAGGTACGACTGCAATGGCTAATTTAAGATAAAATCCAAAATTTCGAAAGTTGAAAAATTGCTTATAGTATAACACTACAACGGCCAGGATGGCACCAAATTGAATTGATACCTGGAATAATTTTACAAATTCGTCATCTTCAATGCCAAAAATAGAACTTGTAAAAATCATATGAGCAGTAGAGGAAACCGGCAAAAATTCGGTAAGTCCTTCAACAATTGCTATGATGATAGCCTGAAAAAGATCCATTATTATGACTCTTTATCAAGATTTATTTCAATTTCTTTTTCACTTTTACCATTGTAGAAAATGGCATATCCTACTGCGCCCAAACCTAAGAGCACCAAAAACGGCGCGAGGGTAATGCGTGTAAAGCTATAAATAACCCCACTGTCCCATTTCGATTCATCGCTCATAGCACCTCCCGACATAAGGAAAAATCCCAAAATCAATAACACTAAACCGGCAGCAATAATAATAAACTGAGATTTTCCGAAAAGCAGTTCGGGTTTTTCTTTTTCATACTTTTTATCCCAATAGCTTTTGCCTGCGCTGCCAATTTCTTCCTTTTTGGCGATAACAGTTTCTTTCTTTTCTGTACTAGGTTTAGAGTCGGGTTTTCTGTAGTTTTTCTTAGACATGATGTATTGTTAAAATTTATGCTGGATTAAAATTAGACAATTTTTTAATGCTTAATTTGGCGCTACTCCAAAATATCAAAATTCCAATTGCGGCTAAAGCTAAAGATATTGAGATAATGACGAAATAATTTCCAAAAAAGTTTAATTCTTTAGACCTCTCTGCAAATACTGAAACAGTTGTCACTAATAAAAGCATTGTGATGCCACCACTTATGATTCCTGCTCTAAGGTATTTGGACAAAATAAGATCTCGAGTACTGTTTGTAAAAACCTGATTTTCATTTTCTTCTACACTTTGAATTATTTCCCTCAGGTCAATCGATTTTCGAAGCAAAATGAATGCAACAAAGATAAGAAATATTAGTAAAAATGAAGCAATAAGGCTAATTCTCTGCAAATTACGATAGGTTAGCTGATTGTTTTGTTTAGCATCAAAAATTTCTGCGACAATGGGGTTTTTTCTAAGCTCAGCAACAATTTCATTTTCTTTGGCGGAAAAGCTGGGTTTAATTTGAAATTCTATGATGTTAGGAAGAAGATTTTCTTCAAAAACCATTATTTCTTCTTTGCTAAGTGTTTCGTTTTCAATAATTTTGGCTGCTTCGTCTTTGTGGATAAATTTTACCGAGCCAGGCAGGCTATAATTGCTTTTTGATATTTGCTGTTCAAGTTTAAAAATTTCTGTTTCTTCTGTGCTATCGCTTAATTCAATGATGAAAGCGATTTGGACGGAGGAGGATTTTGCCAATCTATTGCAATACAAAGATAGAAATGCCATCATGCCTGCTAAATATAGCAGCACAGTTACGATTATTATCGTTGAAAGGTTAATTTTAATCCTATTTTTAGGAGAATTTTGATCTTGCATTGCCAGCAAAAAACTGAGTTAGAACTTGCTTCCAGGTTTTCTGTTTAATATGATACAAAAGTATAAATAAGTTTTGTGATTTGCCACTATAAATTTGATACATGAAAAAAATTGCCATAACAGGACCTGAATCCACCGGAAAAAGCAGCCTCGCGCATTTTTTGTCAGTTGAATTTAATTTGCCTTTGCTGAGGGAATTCGCAAGAGATTTTCTTTATTCAAAACCCGAAGGATATCAATGCAGTTTTGAGGACATAAGTTATATAGCTGCTATGCAGATGAAGCTTGAAGATGAATTATCTGAAAAACATGATTTCATAATTTGTGATACAGATGTCCTAGTATGTAAAATATGGCAGGAATATGTTTTTGGTAATTCCGATTCAAGTATTGAAGCGGCTTTTCAAAATAGGAATTATGAACTTATTTTGCTTTGCAATACAGATATTCCATGGGAATTCGACCCATTGCGTTCCAATCCCAATGACAGGGACGACATTTTTAATCTGTATAAAAATGCACTCGAAAAAGCTTCAAAGCCTTTTAAAATTATTAGCGGTATTGGCGAACAAAGGTTCAAAACTGCCCAGTTTGAAATAAGTAAATTACTAAGGCAAGTGCTTTAATTGTCTTTATCGCATGAGGTACATCTTGCCAAAACCATTTCTGAACAGAGAACTGATGTTATTGGTATAGAGTTTCATCTCTGCTTCATCCTCTTTGCGCATCTTGGCAATTACCCTGTATAAATAAACGCCATTTGCAAGTCGGTCACCAAACTGATCTGTTCCGTCCCAGGCGTACTGCGTACGGTTAATACCAATATGTATTGGTCCCAATTCATCCAAGCCAATTTCTTTTACAATTTTACCGCTTATGGTGTAAATTTGAATTTTCATATACTCAGGTAGTTCGCGGCCTGTAAGTGTAAATACAAATTGAGTAGAAGTGGTGAAAGGATTCGGATAATTAAGCACGTTTGAAATCATAGAAGCATTGATTACTTCAAAATCTACGCTATAGTCTAAAGAGCCTGAATTATTTCCCGACTTATCTGTGGCACTCACAAAAAGAGTGTATTCGCCATCCCATGGCAGGTCTAAGTCCATTACAATCTGCGCTTTGTTTTCAACTACCAGATTTGTCGCATCGGCAGGTAGGAAAACAAGGTTTCTGACAACTGATGAAGTAGGGCTGAGTTCAGTTTCTCCATTCTGGAAACTAGGATGA
>JBILRK010000074.1:0-7274 GCA_044372705.1 Saprospira sp.
GACTATCTGTGCTTCATTCCAGCTATAAAGTTTTCCATAAAGCGAGGATGGAAAGGCTGAATTTGTCCATGCATTTGTCGATTGATATCGAATGTTTTCTGCGGTCCAAATCTGAGCGCCAATTTTAGTGAGTAAATATTGCTCTCCGTCGCGGCTGTCGCTGTAATATTCAGGAGAAGCGGTAAAAATTACCGATTCGCCCTCGTATTTTTTTATGTCAACTTCTACCTGTTGCGCAATAGCTTCAACACCAAATTTGAACCTACATTCGGCAAAGCCTTCAGCATCGGTAGTATCTAGAAATTCAAAACTATTATCGCTAAAGGTGCCGCTGCCGTTTTTGATAAAAAATCTCACTATTACGCCTTCAATGGCTTCATTTTTATGGTTGAGTACCTTTATTTTTAAGGGCAAAGGCAATTCTGCATTCAAAGGAGCAAGCTGATTGTCATTGATTTTCTCGATACTGAGGGGTATAAATTTTTTGCAGGAACTCGTAGTTATAATGAGCATACAGCAAAAAAGTAATAATTTGTTCATGAGGCTTTGCTTTATTTCGGATAATTGCCCAATATTACACACAAATCATGAATTTTCAAAAAAATATATGAAGTCAAATTTTTTACAACTGAGTAGAAAACTTACTGAATTAAGGAATGAAAGGGCATTTAATGTAAATGAATATCTCGAGGCTAAATCAGAAAAATTGAAAGCATTTTTTAACAGCTCGGGTATCGATGCCATTGTTATCAGTCTTTCGGGAGGCGTTGATTCTGCCTTAGTAGCTGCACTGATGTGTAAAATAGCCAATGAAGAAAAATCGCCACTTAAGAAGGTCTCCGCGAAAATATTGAAAGGCTTCACAAAATCAATTCTCACAAATATCAGGTAGGCAATCCTGCCCATTTTTTCGATTTCATGGAGCGAAAAGTGCCGGGGGGATGGAGTTAAGGATTATTTACAATCTTTAACGCATTTTCCAGTTTTGTCTATATAAAACCAATCGCGGCCATTTTTATTTACCCTTGCCATGCCTCCTTTAAAAGCTTCGACGAAAATGTATTCAAAAGGTATGACATTTTTAAGATTGGTATCGATAAATCCCCATTTGGCATCGTCAATGGCTACATTTGCCAATCCTTCGTTAAAAAGCATAAGATAGGGGTTTTGAGGAAAAAAACTTACCGACCAGTATTTTGGTTTTTCAACCATTTCTCCTTTACGGTTTATAATACCCCATCTGCCGGCTTTGTCATCCAGCACTGCTGCGTAGCCCTCGCTAAATCCGGTTACATGCATATACTTAGGTTCTACAAGAATCTTATTCTCTCTGATGTCGAAAATGCCAAATTTGCCGTTTTCTTTGCTGTAGAATTTAACTGCTCCATCGCTAACATTTCCAAGCTCATCATAGGTGCAGGGCAAAATCAATTTCCAATCTTTGTCAATAATTCCCCATTTGCCATTTTTAACTACAGCGGCATAGTTTTCATGAAATCCAAGGAAAGCGTCGTAAAGGCTACTGTCTTTCTGTGAAGAACCTTCGCAATTGACTCTTATAAAGCTAAGATTTCCAATGTAGTGAGTGGAATTTCTATTAGTAACTTCCATGACTTTTTCCTTAAAGCTCCAAGTCTCATAGGTGGTTTCAGAAATATCTTCCCGGCCCTGCATAGTCGATTTTGCTACAATCGTTATATCGAAATTGCCTTCTTTGTTTTTTTTACCACTTATACTTAAGTCAAAGTTTTCATTGAAAGCCAAATAGGTTCTTTTGCCACTGCCACTAATGTCATTTTTATCAACCACTATATTAAGCAATTCGGCAATCTTGTCATTAGCAATATTATAACAGCCACTACCAAAAACATTTTCAGCGTTTTCTTTATTGGCATTTGTTTTGCTGTCAGAACATGAATAAAAAAGTACTATAACTAAAACTGAAGTAGCAAACTGTTTGATATTCATACTAAAAGAAATTGTAAAATTTTCGAACGGGATAATTATTGAAATAAATAATTGTAACTTTGCTGCGCAAATTATAACCTTTTTATGTTAATCCAAAACATTTATTAACAATCGCCTTTCAAGTTCTAGTTGAAAGACCAAAATTCTAACAATTTACATGAAAACTATTCGCGTTTCATTATTCATGTTAACTGCATTGACAATGTTTAGCCTATTATCAGTTTCCTGCGGAAGTAAAAAAGATTCACTCTCGGGTGCTAATGGTATTTTGAAAAAGATACCTGAAAATGCTGCAGCTGTAGCGGTCATTAATGTTGGGCAGATGATGAAAAAGCTCAATTATGCCGACTTTAAAAAAACAGAAATGTTTCAGGACATGCTCAAAGAGGCAAAAACTGATGAGATGAAGAAAATCCTTGAAAATCCCGAGAGCTCTGGGATTGATATGAGTAGCCAATTCTGTATGTATGTCGATGCTAAGGACAAGGACGACTTTAGTGTTGTTTTTCTAATGCCTGTAAAAAATATTAAAGACCTCGAGTCGGTTTTTGAAAAATCGGCAAAGGCAGGTAAAGAATCACCTTTCAAAGACATACAATCAGCAAAATCTTTCAAATATGTAACTGGTAAAGATGCAAGCCTAAGTTTTGGACTCGGTTGGGATAAAAATTTAATGGTATTTGTCTACAATACAAAATCAGATGTGGAAAAATCGTTAAGCGCCGTTTTCGAAAACAATGGAGATAAAAATATCTCATCAAATAAAAATTTCAAAGTAGATAGAATTGCCAAGCATGATATGGCCCTTTGGGTACAATCAGACCCCTTTGTCAGTATTGTAAAAGCAGACAAAAAAATGTCAAGATCATTAAAACAGATTACTTTTCTTGGTCTGACAGAAGAGGCACTGAATGGCAATACAATGGCAATGTACTATGATTTCAATAATGGTGAAATGCAGGCGGGAATCAGCTACAAAATGAATGAGCAGATTGAAAAAGAATATGGTATGATTTTCAAAAAGAAAATGAATACCGATTTTTCTGCCTATTTCCCTAAGAAGAATCTTTCAGGTATTTCTATGTTTGGTCTTGATATGAACGGACTGAAAAAAGTTATGGAAAATAGAAGCGTTGATGGTTTTGCAAATGCTTATCTCGGAAATATGGGAATAAAACTTGATGAAGTTATCAAAGGCTTTGATGGTGAATTTGCTTTTGCATCTTATGCAAACCCAAATGCTAAAAATCCTGCTGACAACCAAAAAGTCGTTGTAGCAATTGCCCTGAACAATCCGGAAATAATTAATAAATTAATGAAGGCATCAAGAGAACTGGGCGCTGGCGAAATTAAAAAATCAGGTAACAGATACATGAGCGCAATGACAAAAGAAGTACAAGGAATTGTCAAAAACAATGTTTTTATCATTTCGAATGATCTTTCTGTAATTGATAAAATTGAAAATGGCGGCTTCAAAGGCGACGAAGCGATTGAATCTAAGCACTATTCCGAAATGAAAAAGGGCTGGGCAAGTGGTCATGTCGATTACACCCAACTAATTTCTTCTCTACAGAACCTGCCACTCGACGCAACAGATGCTCCAAGAATGTCAGAAATAATTGCTATTTTGAGAGAGTACAATGAATTGATTTCTTCAACTGCAGTTGCAAATACAGAGGAAACTAAAGTGATTTTTACTATGAAAAATAAGGACAAAAACAGTCTGAAAGTGTTTTCTGAATTGATGAACAAGGCTTACATTAACAGAGAAAAAATTCAGAAGGAATTTGAAAAGGGTATTGAATCCGAAAATGAAGAAAATATTTAATTCAATATAAACTACTTAAAAGCCCTGGAAATAAAAAATCCGGGGTTTTTTGTTTTCAGTAATTACTTACATGTCCAGGCTATTTGAAAATATTTATTATTTTAGCCAAGTTTTTTAAATTTATACACACCACAATTCAAATATCTTGCATCATAAGTACAAGATAGATGGATTCAATTTTTAATTTTTTTACATTTTGAGCGAACAGGAACTCATACAAGGCTGTCTCAGTGGGGAGCGTAGAGCACAAAAAGCACTCTATGAAAAATTTGCTGCAAAAATGTTTGGAGTATGTCGCCGCTATGTAAAATCAGTAGAAAATGCCGAGGAAGTAATGGTAGAGGCTTTTTGCAAAGTTTTTCAAAAAATTGAACTCTATTCGGGTCAAGGCAGCTTCGAAGGTTGGATTAGAAAGGTAGTTGTCAACGAAGCCTTGATGTTTATTAGAAAAAACTACCGCTTCAACGAACACCTTGATATAACTGAAATCCCGGTACAGTCTGTTGATGTAACGATTG
Organism: Saprospira sp.; assembly: GCA_044372705.1. Lineage (GTDB taxonomy): Bacteria > Bacteroidota > Bacteroidia > Chitinophagales > Saprospiraceae > Saprospira. The sequence goes on from JBILRK010000074.1 coordinate 4,315, forward strand.
AAGATGAGTTAGCCGCCAATGAGATATTAAATTTATTGGATCAATTGCCCACCGGTTACAGAACAGTTTTTAACCTCTATGTGCTAGATGGGCTAAAACATAAAGAAATTGCCGAATTGCTCGAGATTAGTATTAATACCTCCAAATCGCAGTTAATCCTGGCCAAGAAAAGACTAAGAGATCTTGTTGAACAAGCTGGAATAGTTAGGACAGGTGGATTTGAAACTTCTTAAAGAATAAAATATTGGAATAAAATTTACAATCAATAATATAACAATACTTTGAAAAATATAGACGATATGAGTAGAGAGGATGATATCTCACAACTCTTTATTAAAAACCAACATAAACTTGAGGAGATGCCTCCTTCAGCTATATGGGAACGAATCGAATCCAAACTAAACGATTCTGCGAAACCTATGGCCGAGGTAGAAACGATAAAGCTCAGTTCTAATTGGCAAAAGATTAAAAAACTAATTCCGTATTTGGCTGCGGCCTCCGTGCTATTACTACTTTTTGTCTCAATACCTTATTTAATTCCTGGAAAAAAAGATAGTGCTATTGCAGAAAAATTAGTAACAGTAGAAGATGTAATTATTAGCGATAGCGAAGAAACAATGCCAATGTCTGAAGCAGAGAAGAACAATGCTTTTGAAACCAAAGATCGTATCCAACAAGAAAAAATTCTTGAAACTGCCAAAAATGCCTTGTCTGAAAACAATCGTTCCAGAAAAGTAACTGAGGACTATAATCTGGATAGAATTGAAATCAATGAATCTTCTGAAGATTTAATCGTTCTGTCAATAGAGCCAGCCCTTGATGAAGATAAATCATTTATTGCAAAGCCCAAAGCAGAAAATAATGACCTTTTTGGTAGTGTTCAGAGTACAGGAAATATGACAAATATTGTCAATAGATCTGAATATCAGCTAGATGGACGAAGCTATGCCAATCCCCCCACAGTAATTCAAAATGATAACTTAGAGACAATTGCCAAGCTAAATTCTGCAACAACCAAGCAACAGGCTTATTCAACTAAGCCAGTCATGAAAAATAAAGCCCAAAAAAGAGACAATGCTCAAAGATTGGAAGGTAAAATGCAGATTTTTGAATGGATATTGGGTAGATGGATTGATCATGAAGAGGAGGGAGGGAAATCTACCGAAAATTGGCGTAGGATTAACGCTTACAGCATAGAATGTTTGGGATCTAAAATTAAAGATAATAATAAAATTTTTGAAGAGCGTCTTACCATATATTTCGACCAAAAATTGAATCAGGTTTTCTTGAAAATGCCTGTAGATGATTACAAAAAAGCATTGCTCTACATGTTGGTTTCATACGATACAGAAAATATTGTTTTCGAACAGAGGGAAGACCCAAATATGCCCGATAAGGTTATTTTTCAAAGAAGTATAAATGGATTTTCAACTATTATTACCAAAGGAAGAGATAACCTAAAACCTGCCCAACAATCCTATTTCGAACAACGGAATCGGGTTTCAAATACAAAAATTCTCAGATTGCTTTCACCTAATTAAAAGTAAAAATACAATATTTATAATTTTAGAACCGTTAATGAACTATTCATTGCGGTTCTTTTTATTTATAAAAATTAGTTATATTTGCCTTTCGAAATACTTTGCTAATGGAAGATACTTTTAGGCATAAAGGGCTAAGAAAGCGTTTAGTTGAAACACTGAAGTCTAAGGGAATTAAAGATGAAACAGTTCTTGAGGCTATCAAACTGATTCCTAGGCATTTTTTTTTGGATAAAGCATTCGAAGAAAAGGCATACGAAGATCAGGCAATGCCTATTGATGAGGGTCAAACTATTTCTCAACCCTACACTGTAGCCTATCAGACTGAACTCCTCATGCCTAAAAAAAGAATTAAAATTCTTGAAATTGGAACTGGTTCCGGATATCAGGCAGCTATTCTTGGAATAATGGGCGCTAGAGTTTACACGGTTGAAAGACATGAGCTATTGTACCAAAAAGCAAAAAAAATCATTGACTCGCTTGGTCTTTTGAATGTTCGCTGTTATTTTGGCGACGGAAACAAGGGTTTAGGTGAATTTGCACCATTCGACAGAATACTTTTGACCTGCGCAGCAACTGAAATACCACAATTGCTTTTAAAACAACTGGCAATTGGAGGAATGATGGTTTTGCCATTGGGTGATTCAAATTATCAAATTATGACCCGCGTAACAAAGTTAACAGAAGAACATTTCAAGTATGAAAAATTTGATGAATTTCGCTTTGTTCCATTTTTAAGCGGTAAAAACGAAATAAATTAATAGGAAATTGTCAGCAATGCTTCAAATTTCAATTATAATATTTTACAGTATTATTTTTTGCTTCATAATAGCACGTACAGGTTTTTTCAAGGTAAAAGGCCTGTCACCTTTTTTTATCTGTTTTGCATTTTTGATAAAGCTTCTGGCAGGTATCTTGTATGGATATTTGCATAGAAACTATTTAATGGGTGGAGATACAATGGAGTATTATTTAGCTTCCGATCAAATTGCAAATACTTTTTTTCAGTATCCTTTATATTATTTTAAGTCATGGTTATTTATGAACCCTGACATCCCATCTGCTTCAGTTTATATTTACCCCGATTGGGCTTATATCCAAAAAGACTATGGAACTTACTTGCTTTCTCACGTACACGCTATACCACAGTTTTTTTCATTTGGATATTACAATGTACACATAGTATTTGTAGCATTTCTAGCACTACTGGGTAGCCTAAATATATACAGGGCACTTTCTGATACAATACATCTGCCTAAAAATTTTTTAATTTTTGCCAGTTTTTTTATGCCTTCCGTTTTGTTTTGGACAGCAGGGCTTCACAAAGATGTTTGGGTATATCTTGGCATTAGTTTACTGCTTTTGGGGTTGAGAAAGCTCTATATTTTTAAAAAAATTGCAAACTTGGAAATGTTTGCC